>NZ_JIAK01000018.1 GCF_000620765.1 Desulfovermiculus halophilus DSM 18834 | reverse complement strand
CAAAGAAAGAGACTGCGAAAAGTGTAAAAAATATATCTTTTGCTGCAAAACCCTTAGCTTTACGTATTCGACATCTGTTCAAAATCGTCGCTATATTAAATGAGGAGAAGAAATGGTCAATGCGATTGGCCTTGCACTCATCAACTTGACCCTCATGGATAAAATCTTTAGCCTGCATTTGGATCCTTTCTCCTTTTTTGTGTTTTTGTTGCGTCGTAACGACATTATACACAAAGAGAAAGGATCCTTCAATAAAAAATATCTCAAAACATCAATTAGTTGAAGGCAGCAAGGAATCTATCTTTAGCCCCGAAAGTTGAATCAACAAATAAAGCGTTAAGGCCAGAGTTGCCTATTCCCAAAAGATCTGCGAGAAACCTTAAAATATGATTTTCTGTGGGGAGTAAGTAGCCATCTGAAATTGCCATCCCAATGGCCATCTCAATGAAAAGGTTGGCTTTATCGCCACGAAAATTGCGATTGACAATTTCGCATGCAAGTTGAAGGGCGTTTATGTTACGATTTTTGACCAAACGAAGCAGTGGTTCGATCTCCTGAGCATACTTTGCGGCAGAAGATATATCGGATAGCTTCTTAATTTCTTTTTTGTCTATCGTGCCATCGCTTGCGGCGATCCATGCCAGTATGAGCAATACTGCCGCACCAAGCTCGTTTCCGCTACGAATGATTATTTGCTCGAATTCATTGAATTTACGTTCAGGCATGTTCAAAACGCTTGCGTCAGAATATTTGTTAACTATTTGCTTAAGGGAATTGGATAGCGCTGTCCTAGTATCCATACCATAATCGTCTTTACAATCACCTGCATCCCTGTAAGCTTGCTTTTTCCTTTGGCCCAACTATATTTATGCCATAAACAGTATTTTCCAATCCCCCCGTCCATCACAATGGTGATTAAGCTCAAAGGCTGGTGGTCTGGCTTCAAAAAGCTTTGGTCTGCCCCATACTGATTACAAGAGAAGACCTTTTCTAATATTCTATGTTTGGGCATTAGTTCATGACTTCTTGACAAAATGAATTAAGGCCTGTCCATAAAAAATTGCTGAACATAAGTACTGCCATCGTCCCCTTCCAGCAGGGTGCTGCCTGATCCCAAATCTCTGCTCAGAGGCAAAGATGACAGCGACAGATTGAATCTCATTTGTTTTTTCGTCATTCGCGCGCAGGCCTGTCCCAATGAAGATGGGGAATCGTCGTTCCGGCCCCGGATCCAAATCCGGGGCAGACCCCCGATCCGGGACCAGAAACCGGGCATTTCGATCCAGAAAGGAGCGACCAGAGAGAAATGATTTCCACTGGATTGTCACGCGTTTTGCGTGATAAGCCACGCGTCTTGCGTGGTTGCGATGTATTCAGAGATCGCGGCCGGGCAATAACTGAAAAATCTCGCTGGATACCCTGCTGCCGAGTAAATTGGCGACACGATAACCTAATGTCGGAAAGATGACAAGGAATTATTAAGGAAGTAGGGGAGGGCAGGGCAAGAAAGGGGGTGGGTGAAAGCCGGATGGTATCCGGTCATGGGAGTATGGCCTATTGTCCGCATTTACTTATTGTATCGGCTTTAGCACTACAGCGACAGTTCGGGCATGAGCAAACCTTGAAAGAGCCAGGCAGACGCCTGGCGATCCCAGAATGGCCAGTCACGCGCAGACGCGTGACTGGCGGTCCGGGGGGCAAAACATTGGGTTGGGATCACAACCTGTCGCTGTAGTGTTCGAAACGGACAAAAAACCGGACATAATGAACTGTCTTGTGGCGGACAGCATGCATACTTTGGGTCTTTCCCTTCAGTCGCCTTCAGCCTTTGCCGGCCTGCCGTATAGGATGAGCTTCGCATACACTTGAGACATTGCGTCAGGTTGGGAGAGAAGAAAAGATTCGTCTCTCGACCGTTCGTCGCTGCCGCTCCTCCGAAGATTTGCGTCCCCCTATCCCGCGCATGACCAAGTCGAAGCCCTTTTTGAGGTCCGACGGGCCAAGGCGCGACGTAAGCACGAGGAAGAGCAGGAGTGAGGATCGAGGCGCACAGCCCTGGCCTGAACATTTGCGCAGCGAATAATATCACGGCAATCGCAAGGTATGTATGAAGTTGTTCTTTTATTTTGCATGATTTTGGGATTCACTTTCCGCAGCACCGCTTGAATTTCTTCCCACTATTGCACGGACACGGGGCATTGCGTGGTGTGCCCGGATACTCCTCCTCACTCGGAGATACGTGTATTGTCTGCGAACCAGACTGGGCCATGCCTGGAAACATTTGATGGTGTCTCTGAACCATGGGCTCAATGACCGAGTCACGGAACTCCCTGAACTCAGATTCCTCCATATTTAGGTTTTGCCGCAAGTTCTCGATGTGTTCTTCCCGCTCCTTTTCAGGCATTAACGCCAGATTCCAACATACTTGACCGATTTTGAGGGCATTATTGATTTGCTCCTGTGACCCGTCTGTTGCATTGATCAGGGGTTGCGCAAAGTCCAATATTGAATCTGCCATTTCTCCCATGACTCTTCCCTTTTCTTTTCAGCCTTATCTCCGGCAAATCTGAAAAATTTTTTTCCCAAAGCGGGAAAAATAAATATCAGTGTACCAATAGCCGAGGTGGATAAGCAACAGATCATATGAGCCCGAAACAATTACTTTGAACCGGTCATATGAGCTTGGCCTGTTGTCCATATTTCCTTATCATATAGGATTTACAACCGGACAAATAACCGGACATGCGGAGCTGTTTTGTGGCGGACAGCATGCATACTTTGGGCCTTTCCCTTCAGCCGCCTTTGCCGGCCTGTCGGGTAGGATGAGCTTCGCATACATTTTGAGACATAGTGTCAGGTTGGGAGAGAAGAAAAGATTCGTCTCTCGTCTGTTCGTCGATACTGCTCCTCACTTGAAAAAAATCATTGACTTTGTCAATCATGTGCATTACATTGAACATGCTAAGACCAAGGAGGTAAACATGTCTGCCAACTCTCTTGTTCAAACCCGGATTGATGCCGACGTAAAAAAACGTGCCGCTGAGGTGCTGGAAGGAATGGGGTTGACTGTCTCTGATGCCGTCCGCATTTTATTGACCCGTGTGGCCCATGAAGGAGGTCTTCCCGCTGGTTTGACCACCGACCCGGTTGCTCATGATGACTGGTTTCGGGCCAAAGTCAAAGAAGCTTTTGAAGATTTGCGTCCTCCTATCCCGCATGACCAAGTCGAAACCCTTTTCGAGGTCCGACGAGCCAAGGCGCGACGTAAGCACGAGGAAGAACAGGAGTGAGGGTCGAGTGGTCTTGTTTCGCGGTTGAAGACCGGATCAGAATATTCGACTATATCGAACAAGACGATCCATTGACCGCAGTCGTTGTGGATGAACGGATCATGGAACAAACGGCAACTCTTGAACAATTTCCACAATGTGGCCGTCAGGGGCGGGTTGAGGCCACCAGGGAATTAGTTGTCAGCAGAACACCGTTCATTGTTGTTTATTGTGTCCAGGAGAGTGCTGTCCGTGTTTTGCGTATCTTGCACGGCGCACAGTCTTGGCCTGAACATTTACGCGGCGAATGATATCACTGCAATCGCAAGGTATGTATCTATGAAGTTGTTCTTTTCTTCTGTATCCACCGCTTTTTCGCTTTATCCAGGAAAGGGGGCTCTTTTTCCTGTAAAAATGTTTCTTCGCTTCGGTTTACGTTACGTTCTTGGCGGCTCTGCGAGAGGCAAATCTTTTCTCGCCAAGTCGCGAAGATCGCCAAGAATACACATGCAATTCAAATGGGAAAACGCTATTAGATCAGCCTGATAAGTTCAACAACGAATGGCTCGTAGCTTGAATTCATCTCCGATACATATTCCTGGTCAATATGCGTGGTATCCGCGGGTTCAAGCTGCCCGGGCCTCATTCAGGATCCCTTCTTGCCCCGCATGGCCCTGGATTCCACCTCCAGCTCGCTGAGCAGTTCCTGCAGGGTCCAGGCCTCAGAGGTCGGGGTCAGGGAGGCCCACAGCTGCAGGGGAAACCGTGCCTTTCTGTATCCCTGCATCAGGCTGTTCATCTCTTTGCCGGTCACCCCGGACATGATCACCGCCCTGGGCATGGGTGAGCTGTGCAGAAAACCGCTCTTGTGCTCTTGATCGATGATCTCTCCCACCTTTCGTTCCAGATCGGTCTGCACCGCAAATACGACCGGGAAATCGGCGACCTTGGTCTTCTTCAGAAAGCTCAAAAAAGGCTCATGTTCATCCTGGGGATACCCGCACACAAGAATGACCCTGGGACCGTACATCCTCTTGGCGGCCGCACTGACCTTTTGAAATTTACCCTTGTGCTTCATGACTCCCTCATATGCAGCAAAAAATAATTTTGTCAAACATTGATAAAGTCAATTATTTATGGCGGGTAAATATTCCTTTTGTTGGTTCTCGCTTGATCAGTATCTGCTTAAAATTCATAAAGACAGTCTTATACCCTTCTTGACTCCGTTTTTTTGTCTCACAACTACTCAAAACAAAGGCCATCTCATGGATGAACTGACCACTCTTGTGGCTGAGAAGACCAAGATATCAGCCTCGGCTGTGACCAATATTCTGGCCTTGCTCAAGGATGGAGCGACCATTCCGTTTATCGCCAGATACCGCAAAGAAGCTACCGGCGGGGCGAGCGAGGAACAATTGCGGGCTTTTGAAGAAGCCTATGCCTTCAGCCACAAGCTTTTGGATCGAAAGGCCGATATCCTGCGCCTGATCGAAGAGCGGGGGCGGTTAGACCCGGACATACGAAGCAAGGTCCAGGCAGCCAAGACCATGACCGAGCTTGAGGACCTGTACCGGCCGTACAAGGAAAAGAAGAGCACCCGGGCCGGCCAGGCCCTGGATCGGGGGCTTGAGCCCCTGGCCGATATTCTGCAAAAAGCCAGCCTGTCGGCAGAAGAGCTACGAGCCAGGGCCATGGATTTTGTGGGCAAAGAGGTGGCTGACGGTCAGCAGGCCCTGCAGGGGGCCCGGGATATCATTGCCGAGCGGTTCAGTGACGATCCCGGGGAACGGAAAATTCTGCGTGAGCAGATGCGGCGTCAGGGGGTTTTGGAGATCAAGAAGGGCAAGGAGTTTGATCCCCAGGCAGGCTTTGCCGCCCACGTAGATGTCAGGGAAAAGATCTCCTCCATTCCTTCCCATCGGTATCTGGCAATTATGCGCGGGGTGCGGGAGAAACAGCTCCGGGTTAAGGTGCGCATATATGAGGACCGGTTCCTGGAGAACGTTTTCAAGCACCACATTCCCAGACAGGCCCAAAGCTCTGGGCAGTATCTGCAAGACGCTTACCGGGACGGGTTCAAGCGGTTGCTTTTTCCTTCCGTTGAACGGGAGATCCATGCTGAACTGAAAGAGCAGGCGGACCGGCAGGCAATTTCTGTATTTGGTCAAAATTTGCGACAACTGTTGATGACTCCGCCGGTGAGCGGACAGGTGCTCATGGGAGTGGATCCTGCCTATCGTACCGGCTGCAAACTGGCGCTCATAGATGCCCATGGGCAGCTCCTGGACTTTGCCGTCATCTACCCCACAGCTCCGCAAAAGGACTATCCAGGGGCCAGGGACACCGTTTTGGATCTGGTCCACAGGCACGGGGTTCAGGCGGCGGCCATAGGCAACGGCACAGCATCCCGGGAGACGCAGGAGTTTTTTGCCTCCCTGATCCGGGAATCGAAAAGCGGTCTTAAGTATACAGTGGTTTCTGAGGCCGGGGCGTCGGTGTATTCGGCTTCCAAACTGGGCCAGGAAGAGTATCCGGATCTGGATGTGACTGTACGCGGGGCGGTGTCCATAGCCCAGCGCCTGCGCGATCCCATGGCCGAGCTGATCAAAATCGATCCCAAATCCTTAGGGATAGGCCAGTATCAGCATGATGTGGATCAAAAGCTTTTAGAGAACAAGCTGCATGAGACCATTGAAGACCTGGTCAATCAGGTGGGGGTGGAAATAAACAGCGCCTCCGCCGCGTTACTTTCGTATGTGTCCGGGCTGGGACCAAAGCTGGCTGAGAGTATTGTGGTCTGGCGAAAAGAGCAGGGCGGATTTCAGGGCAAGAAAGATCTGCTCCGGGTCAAGGGACTGGGGCCCAAGGCCTTTGAGCAGTGTGCCGGGTTTGTGCGCATACGAGACGGCCGGGATGTCCTGGACAACACTGGTATCCATCCGGAAAGCTATGCCGCCGCTACCAGGCTGAGGACAAAATATGACCCGCATCAGCTGGACCGGAAAGAACTGGCCGACATAGCCGGGGAGTTGGGGATAGGCAGGCAGACTTTACAGGATATTGTATTTGAGCTCAAAAAGCCGGGCTTCGACCCCCGGGAGGATGTGCCGGCAATTCCTTTCCGGGATGATGTTCGGGACATAGAAGCCTTAAAGGAGGGGGATTTTGTCTCCGGCGTGGTGCGCAGCATTGTCGATTTTGGGGCGTTTGTGGATATCGGGCTGAAAAATGACGGTTTGATCCATATCTCTGAGCTCAGCACGCAACGTATCAAGCATCCCATGGAGGTTCTGTCCGTGAACCAGTATCTGCCCCGGATCAGGGTGCTCGCAGTGGATGCAAACAAGGGACGGGTCAGCCTGAGCATTAAAGATACGTTCCTTTATAGGGATTAACCCATCTGCGTAGATCTGCGAGATCAGCGGTTAAATTCTTCTGGCTTCATTCTTCAAGCATCAGGGCAAAGATAAAGAGTTTTTAGCCGCTGATTACGCTGATTTACGCTGATAAAAGAGGTATTAATCCTGGTTTATGGACATTAATGAGCGGGTTTGTACAAAATTCACGGCTAACGTCGAAGAGCCAAATTTTTTCACGCCAAGCCGCAAAGACCGCTGGGAAAACGCAATTAGATCATTTTGTTCAATTCAGCAACGAATGCCGCGTAGTTCGATTTCATCTCCGATATATATTCCTGGTCAATCACAGGGAGCAGATCCAGAAGGTGCAAGGGAAAAGAAGAGAGCCTGTATTCAAGCTCTTCCCCATCCAGGACGCATTTTTTTCTGGCCGCTTCAATTGTTACCGCCCAATCTATGTCCATGTGTATAAAGATGGAATAGAGATCGAAAACATCCTTGGGTTCGTCCCGGCCAATAACCGCGCAGATCTTGTTGGCACAGATATTTTCAATATTGTCCAGGGCAATACCTGTCATTGAGCGGACGCTTCGACCATATCGAAACACCCGGTCGTTGACCATATCCACCCGAAGTTTTGAGGACACGCGCAGCCGGACAAAATCCCGGGTATCGACCTGAAGGTCAAAGGCAATATCGTGGGAATCAAGAAGATTCTGAGCAATGCGAACGTCTTCGCGAAACAGGGCATTCTCATTGGTGAACAGATCCAGGTCGTCTGAATAACGGCGGTGAAGGTAAAATCTGTGCAGGCATGTGCCAGCGGTGAGATAGAAACTGGTATCTTCTGAAAATATTGCAGCCAGGACTTTGTCCTGCAAGGTATACAAGTCTGAGTAATCTATTCCCGCCATTGATACTCCGGAGCCAGCGCGTAGTTTTGGGTCAAGTTGGCGGCTATCAGGCGAATGCGCTTTTGATCTCGCGCTCTGGGCATATGTTCCTTAAGCAATGCATGGAGTTGTTCCGGCAGATACAAAGTTCGCAGATGTCGTGATGGGTGGCGGCTGTTTTCCACGATCTTGGAAAACAAAAAGCGCTGAAAGGCCGGGTCCTCGGAATCGAGTTTGGCCAGGAGGTCTTGGGCAGAAAGGGTGTAGTCGCCCCAGAAACATTCCTGGACGACTTCCCGGGCGCTTGTTGTTCGCTTGTCTTGCATGGTATTTGCGGGTCCAAATTGCCCGATTCTCATTTTGTTTGAGTTTATCTGTCAATATTCATTTCAACAACCGTATCTGTAGCAGAATAAAATGACTGTGCTTCTGGATTTTGGTCATACCTTTTGATCGGACAAAAGTAAACAAACCAAGCTTTCTTCAGTCCAGGATTCCGGGGTTGAGCTGCCAAGTAACAGATTTGAAGTCGTAGCCCAAGCACATGCAGCATAGAATACTATTGCTGCCTCTCACAACCAGAATTTGAGCAATACGAAATATTGCCTGAGGCTGGACAAGAGAAAGACCGTATTGTAGCCACAAACAATGGCCCAGGAAACAGCGCAAGACTTCACATTTCAGCTCCGGGAGCTGCTGGGCAAGTTCCCGGCCGGTCTCAAGCTCACGCCCCACGATCTGGTCTTTGTCGGCTGGCTCTATTTCTGGGAGAAAAGCACCCGGCAGAAAGACATCCCGGAACGGGAGCTGGCCTGGCAGATTGATCAGGCGGTCAAGACGTTGCGTTTGACGGATGCTATTTCCAGCTCTGCGGCCCTGGAAAGACTCCTGCAGTATCGCCTGGTGCGCAGGTCCATCACCGGTTCAGGCCGGGATGCCTTTTGCCTCACCCGCCTGGGCCGGGGGCTGGCTGAGGACGTCATGGCCGAGATCAGTCTGGACAGCGACGAGCTGTCCACCCACATCAACCACGCCTACAGCATCCTGCGCAGCCATCTGGAAAGCAATAATATCCAAGAGCTCGAGGGGTTTTTGCGGCATGTGTTTTTGAGCTCTGTGGCCGAGAGCATGGAGTACAAGCTGCAAAGCATTGAAGAATCCATCCTGGAACAGGAATCCCGGGTCAAGGAGCTGGGCTCGGGGCAGGACGACCAGGCGTTTGAAATGGCCGTGCAGACCATTCAGACCAGCAGGCACTACCTGGAGGAGCTCTTGCAGACCCTGCAGACCGGATCTCCGTACTATCCTTTATACGAGCTGCTCTACGAGTGCCGGGAAAAGGCGGCTACGGCCCATCTGTCCGCGGACGTGGAGCTGTGTCTTGATTTTCTGGACGGACTGCGGCGGCGTATTGAGCAGATGCTGGCCCATATCATTCATTTCATCCATGAATGCGTCTCCTACCAGAGCCTGATAGGCTCTCTGGCCTATCGGGACCGGATGGTCCGCAAACAGCAGGAGGTCATGGCCCGGGCCCTGCAGACCGATCTCTGCATGCCGGTGCTTGAACAGTATAGCTTGCCTGAAATACGCTTGAACTGGAGCAGGCAGGAACAGAAGAAGCCTGTAGCTGTAAGTACAGACCAGCTCAAGGCCCTGGAGGAATATGTCCCGGAGGAGATCAAGACCCGCCGGGTGCCCTGGAAAGAGGATTTTTTGAGCCTGGCCAGGCAGGAATGGCGGGAGGCCAAAGGTGAAGGCCTGGAGCTCGGGGCCTGGCTCCGGGAGCTGGTCAGCCGGGTTTGCGGAGATGGCGAAGAGGTTCTGCAGGGACTGTGGTTTGTGATCCAGGATATACCGGAGTGGGAGCCGGCAGTGGTGGTGGACAAGGACAATGAGCGGCCCTGGACGGACATGGGCAGCTTCTACCTGGAACCGGTGGTTTTGCGGGGGGAATAGATAAAGAATCATAGCCCATCCAAAGAGAGATTCTTCACTCGAAGACTCGTTCAGAATGACAAAACACATCTATAGCCTTCTCATGTCAGATCCTTCGAAGACTTAGGACAAGCTCTTCGAAAACTCAGGACAAGCCCTGGAAGAGTCTACGAGTGCTTGTCATCCTGAGTGAGTCTGCGAGCGAAGGATCTCTCTGCTGCACAGAGTGAATGAATATCGTGATTCAAAGGTTTTGCTGGATTGATCAATGCTGACAATATTTCCGAACAGGGCTGGCCCAATAAATCTTTATGCTTGAAGAATACATGAACCTGGACATGCAGGTCCTTTTAGAAAACGACAATCTGTCCAGGCGGATCATTCATCGCCTGCAGGCCGGGCAGAACATCGACGCCCATTTGATCGCGGAGTACAGATTTCTGGAGACCCATTACGACACCTGGTCCTCGTTTTTCGCCTTTATGGGCTACCGGCTGCAGCGGGCGGCCCAGGGCGGAGAGGCCTTCTATCACCTGACCCCCAGCTCCTCGCGGATCAAGGTCGCTTCCCTGCGCCGGGGAGCTACGTTTTTGGGTCTTTTCCTGGCCTGGCACTTCATGTCCTCGGGCATTGAAGGTAAGGACGAGGTCCGGGCCAAAGAGCTGATCAGCCGTTTGGAGAACAGCTTTGAGTTCAACCAGCTGATCCGGATATTTAACCCGCAGCAGAAGCGGGCCGCCAGAAACAGACAGCAGAGCGCGAAAAAGATGCAGCAACTGACTATTTGGGTTTTGACCTGTCTGCGAGACCTGCACAGGCTGCGGTTTATCGAGCTCGCTCCGTCAGTGAATGCGGACTTTGACGCCTTGCGCATCCTGCGCCTGCCGGCCCTGGTTCGTTTTCTGGAGCCGGCCAGGCGGAGCCTGGATCTGGAGTATGCGGGACAGGAAGATCTGGACGCAGCCATTCACAGCATCTGGTCCAGCATAGATTGGGAAGAAGAGGACAATGAAGAAAACGGTCCAGAAGATACCTGAGGTATTCGTCCCGGACGATATTGTGGCCACCGGGCTTTTGCTCGTGGGCTACAAGCTCTTTCCGGCAGCGCATATTGCCCTGCATCCCAGGATGACGGTCCTGTCCGGGAACAATGCCGTGGGCAAGACAACCATCCTGGATGCAGTGCAGACCATACTCATCTGCCACCAGCAGTACATCAACCTGAATGTGGCCACCGGCCAGTACGACCGTACCCTGTCCGGCCAGCTCAGCGGCCGGGTGGGCTGGGCGGTGCTCACTGTCTCCGGTCACGAGGAGATCACCGCTCTGGGAGTCCGCCTGCATGCCAAGGCCACAACCGAGAGCCTGGAGCTCGGGCCTTTTGTCCTGACCCATGTCCCGGCCGATCTCGATCTGTTCATGGACCGGGAGAAATCATTGATCACCCCGGATTTTCAGGCTCTGAAAAAAAACATCCTGCACCGGGACATCCAGGGCCAGGCCAATGATTTTTCCTCGGTTGACGAGTACCACCGCCACCTTTTTGCCCAGGGGCTGCTGCCCGTATCCATGGACCGGCAGGGCAAGAAGAAGTTTGCCGCCTTGTGGAGCCAGGTCACCCGGCCCAAGCTGGACAGGCTGGGGGCCTTTTTGATGGAGATGCTCTGCCCGGATCCGGCCCAGGGGGTCAAGTTTGCGGATGTGGAGCGCTTGATGCGCGATCGGCGCAAGCTGACTGAACAGCTCCAGGCCCTGGACAGGTTCCGGGCCGTCAGGCAGGAGCTGGAAGAAAAGCGTTCCCGGGTGGACGACCGCAGACGCCTGTATTTGTCCACTGAGCTGGGCCGGGTGCAGTCCGCGATCAGGTCCTGCCGGGAAAAGCTGGGCAGGGAAAAAGAGCGGGAGGCCCGGACATCCCGGGAGATGCAGGAGCTGGAGGAAAGGCTGAGGCAGAGCAAGGACCGTAAAAGCGAGCTCAGTCAGGAACGGGACAAGTATGTCAGCCGCCAGGATGAGCTGTCCAGGCAGCAAAAGCACCATCAAGAGTATGTACAGGCCCTGGAACGGGAAAAGACCCTGCAGGAGCAGGTTGCGGACATGGGCACCCGCCTGGAGCAGTTGGAGACAGAGGGCGAGGGCCTGACCAGCAAGCGGGAGGATCTCAAAGCCAGGTCAGGCCGGCTTGAGGTCCAGACAGCGGAGCTTGCCGAGCGGCTCAAGTATCTCCGGGTGGACAGGGACCGGTACCGGGAACTGCAGAACCTGCTAAAGCAGGCTCCAGAGATTGCAGGCCGCACACTGACCTCGTGGGTCGATGTGCAGCAGGCCTGGAACCAGGCCCAAAAAGACAAGGCCAGGCTGGACAGTCTCCCGGAACTGAAAAAACGGTGCGCAGAGCTTAAACAGCGGGCGGACAGTTACCAGAAGGCTCGGGGATTGGCCAGGGAGCTGACCCCGGAGATCCCGGAAGGCAGTGATGCTGTGCAGATGGGCAGGCAGGCCTTCGAAGACCTGGTCGAGTCCTGGGAGAATGTGGACTTTGATGCGCCTATTGCCCGGGTCACCGACAGTCTGGAAACACTGGAGCAGCAGATTGCCGATCTGGAACAGGGCCGGCCCAGCCTGCCCCCGGCTGTAGCCCGGGAAGTGGATGCCGGCCGGCTAAGGCTGGTGGCCTCACGGTATGAACATCTGGATCTGGAACAGGCCGCCCGGGTCCAGGCCAGGCTGGGGCCTTTTGCCCGGGGAGTGCTGATTGAGGATCCTGCTGAGCTCTCCGACCAGGATTTGGGCCAGGAAGAGTTTTTGCTTCTGGCCAAGGATGGGGACCCGGAAAACTTTCGCTCCATACAGGCCGGTACGGGTGATATTTCAGGTCAGGGCGGCCTGTACTGGTACGCCCCGAAATCCCATGTCTGGCTCGGAGCCCGGGCCAGGGCCAGGGAGCTCAAGCGCCTGGGCCGGGAAAAGGACCATTTGCAGACAGAGCTGGACAGGATGGAAAACGAGCGGCGCAGAAACCGGGAGCGGATCAAGACGGGCAGGAAGCTGCTCGGGATGTGGGAGGCCCTGGAGGATTCGACCTGCACTGCCGAGCACGCCCGGATGAAGGAGGAGATCTCGGAGCTGGAAAAACAGTCTTCGGCCATCTTGAAGCAATACCGCTATGTGCAGGACCTATACGCCAGAAAGGATCATTTTGCACTCCAGGACGCGGCGAAACAGTGCACGCAGGGCGAAAAAGAGCTCAAGAGCCTGGAAAGGGAACGGAAAAAGCTGGATCAGGAGCTGGCTGGAGTGGACAAAGAGCTGGTTCGGGTGCGTACGGAAATCAAGAATCTGCAGGCCGAATTTTCCCGGACTGATAAGGAGCTGGACAGAACGGTGACCCGTTTGCAGGGCCTGCGAAACGAAGAACCCATGGATGTTTTGGAGGGCCGGATCGATTTTTCCAAGGCTCAGGTTATTCAGGACAGGATCTCCAGTCTGGACAATGAATTGAAAAAGCAGGAAGAAACCATATACAACCTGTATACCGAGTCCGCGCGCAAAGGCGAACTGTTTCAGAGGATAGGGGACGAGATCCAGCGACTCAATGAAAAGGAAGAGCAGGCCAAGAAGACGGAGCTGGAGTTTCTGGAGACCTGGAAGAGGTACTATCCCGGGCAGGATCCGGGGTACAGGCCTGGAGAGCACAGTCTTGAGAATGTCTCCAGACTGCGGGCCCAATGGGAAGCGGCCGCCGAAGATCTGAACAAAAGTGTGGGCCGTATTGTCCAGGAAAATTCCCTGCATCTGCCCCCGGACAGCCCGACCGAGGCCCGGGTGGACATGATCCTGGAAAACATCATCCCCTCCTTCCTGGAGCTGGACAAGGTCGAGGATCAGTTTCAGCGCCTGCAGCGGGAGCTGGGGGAGATTGAGGCCAGGATCAAGACCTATGTGCAGGATATCCGGCAAAAGGTGGATCAGGAGATCTCCAAGCTCAAGCGCCGCCTGGACAAGGTGAATGCCATCCTGGCCGACATCCGTTTCGGCCGGATTCGCCAGGTGCGCATTGAGCTGAAGTATCTTGCCCAGTATGAAAACTTGAAAAAGCTCAAGGGCGAGGTCCTCTCCCTCATGGATTTCGGCAGCCAGACCACCCTTCGGGAGTTTGTTCAGACCCTGGTCAAAAGTATTTTCCGCCAGGGCCGGGGGGATGTGAGTGAAGAGCAGATCGCCGATTACCGCACCTACATCGATCTGGGCTGGTCCATCACCGACCAGGACGGGGAGAGCAGGCAAAAAGGGTTTTCCGGAGGCGAGACCTTAGGGATCAATCTGGCCATTTGTCTGGCCTTGTTGTTTCACTGGGGTGGGGAGGCCGGACAGGCCCAGGCCAGAGGGCTTTTGATCATGGCTTTGGACGAGGCCGAACGCCTGGACGAGCAGGCCGTGTATACCGTGCGCGAGCTCCTGGATCGTTCCGGTTCTCAGCTCCTGGTCGCCCTACCCCGGACCATTGAGGTCCCAGATACCATCTGCCACCTGCTCACCCCCTTAAAGCAAGGGGTGACCCACGTCTCGATCTACCATAAGGGTGAGGCCTGAGGGTTGCATGCTCAAGAAATGCCTGGTCTGGACTGAACTCTTGGAGCAGGGCCGGATACACTATACCAGGGTTCTGGATCCCCTTATCGAAGCCGGACTGGCGCTCAGACAGGGCCGGGAGGTGGTCCTGGCTGATGCGGCTGGGCTGCGGGAGATCGTCGAGGGTCAGTGCCTGGAAGTCATTCAGGCCAGAGACCAGGCCCAGGAGCTGGTCCAGAGGCTGGGCCTGGAGGTGAACATCGGCTCGCGCCCCCTTGAGGCCCTGCGCCTGCTGCGGGATCTGGAAGAAAACGGCCAGAAGCCTGAGCATTCATTGCGAATGCAGGCGGTCAGCGCCCGGGTCTTTGGCGACTCCAAGCACATCCAGCGTATTCCGATATTAAACAAGATTTTTGCCCTCTGGTCCAGGGACCGCCATCTGCGGGGCGAACTGCGGCTTAAGGCCTGTGCCCCGCTCACCCATCGTCCCGGGATACTTGACTTGAGCCTGGTCACTTCTGCCCTGGGCCAGGTGTGCATTCCCGGACCCAGAGCCGCTCAGGTTGAAGAGTTTGATCTCACCGGCATAGATTTCGTTCTGAGCAGCGAAAACCTGGCCCCTTTTCAGCAGATACAGCCGGCCCGGGGAATGGTCCTGTTTTGCCCCGGCTACAATACAGGGCTTTCGGCCATGTGGCTGCGCAGTCTGCCCCAAAAGTGCACATGGGTCCATTTCGGGGACTTTGATCCGGATGGTTTGCGCATTTTTGAGCAGCTCTGCCTGCAGAGCGGAAGGGAAGGTCGGTTTGTGCCTGCGCTGAAACACCTGCAAGGGATACGGGAGAGCCTGCCGGCCTGGAATGGAGCCAGGGCGTTTGATCCTGCCCAGTACATTCGACCCGAAATCCAGGAGCTTGCAGCCTGGGGCCGGGACAAGCAAGTCTATGCCGAGCAGGAGCAGATTCTGCATCTTTTGGGCGTGCACGCCTGGTGGGAGGCAAGCATGCCTTAAGCCATACGGCGCATTAACTCTAAAGCCACATTTTCCTTAAATTCAAAGTGTCCTTGGCCGAAGCCGGGGATTGGTCCGTGGCTTTTCGATTTACGACCGGCACGAGCCTTGGATGCGTCGGCCAAAATCGTGGCCACGGACCAATCCCTGGCAAGGCCATATAAAAGCGTGGCTGTCGTAGTAACGTCTCTGCAAGAGATGTGTCCTTCAGTTTCCGGCATGCGGGTTATCCAAGAACTTTGGGGATGAGCCGCCAGATGGCCCCATTGAGGTCTGAAGCAAACCCTGAGCACAAAAAAATCCCCTGGCCAAAACCAGGGGAAAACGCAACCGCTTGTTTTTTTTTGGCGTCCCCAGGGGGATTTGAACCCCCGTCGCCGGCGTGAAAGGCCGGTGTCCTGGACCGGGCTAGACGATGGGGACGCCCTAAATTGGCTGGGGGTAAAGGATTCGAACCTTTGTTACCGGGGCCAGAACCCGGCGTCTTGCCTCTAGACCAACCCCCAAACGCGAAAGAACTGTCTAAAGAATTTGGCGCTGCCTGTCAAGAAAAAATTTGCAGTTTTTTACCCAGCGGCCAGTCGCCGGGTCCGGCGCTTGAGCTGCTTGATCTCCTTGCGCAGCTTGTCCTTTTCCTTCTGACTCAAAGTGCCGGCTTCCTGCTTCTGGGCCCGCAGATCTTTGATCCTTCGTTTCAGAGACCGGATCTCTTCCTTGTAGGCCGATGCCTGGGAATCATCGGTCAGACCCAGCTCTTCCTTGATGGCGCTGACCAGCTCGTCCTTGCCCATACCGGATGCGCCGGTAATCTGCGGGATCTTGTCAATAGCCAGCTCGCGAAGTTCCTTGGCGGTCATTTTTTCCAGCGGCTTGGAAAGCTGCAGAGATTCAAGGGTCAGCTCATCGCTCATGGGTGTATATCCTCCTCAAAACTGGAGAGTTGCGATTCTTTGTGGACCATATTCAAGGTCCGGGTGCGGCGCACAGATTAGTCTTTTCCATCCAGACCATCACTCTTTGTCTGTCTGCCCTGGCCTGATCGCTCAGTCACGGCTCGTACATACGCCTCATAGCAGGAACGAATGGCAGAGCCTTCCGGTAAATATGGAGCCAATTCACCGATGTATTCGGGCAGTTCGGGCTCAGGCACGATCCAGGAGTGGTCGAGCTGCACCCCGTCCAGACAAGCCCTTCCCTTTATCAGTTCCACCGCCACCTTGTCAAAGGGCTGGTGGTCCAAAAACTCCGCTATCCGATCCAGGATCTCCTGGGCATAGAACCTCAGCTCCTGCATTGCTGCGCTGTCCTGGACACCAATGACCAGAGCCCCCTTTCTCCTCCCCAGGGGCTTTGCCGTCTCGCTCAGCTCAGGACCGACAACGTCCGGCCAGTGCTGCCACAACCGGGCGATATCAAGATTCTCCTGCATCTGCCTTGAGTGCACGTAGGTATGTATGGCGCGGGAGATGTTTTGCATAGTGCAGACACTACCTTTGTTTTTCCTCCAGGACAAGCATCTTCCTCTTTCCCCAAGATCAATCCCGGACTGGTCCCTGCATCATCGACTTCATCCTGTTTTCCGGTTCATTCTCAGCCCTGTCCGTCATCCTGTACCTTCTGTCTCGCTCCCTGGAATTTTCGGTTCTTCGACCTAGCCTGTGGATTTTTGGAGTTTGCCATCTCTTATGCAGGCAATTCCACTTTCTGTGTCGAAGAGCCGATTTTTCTTGCCCGGAATGCGAGATGATGATAGCCATTGAGGCCATGCCCGACATCGCACAATTCATCCAGCAGTTTGCCATTTTGGCAGTCCCTGTGCTCATGGCCATAACCTTCCACGAGGTTGCCCACGGATACGTGGCCTATCTGCTTGGAGACCCCACGGCCAAAACAGCCGGCAGACTGACCTTGAATCCTATCAAGCACCTGGATCCCATCGGCACCCTGGCCCTGTTTTTGGTCAAGGTCGGCTGGGCCAAGCCGGTACCGGTCAATCCCAGATATTTTCAGAATCCACGCCAGGGCATGATTCTGGTTTCCATAGCCGGACCCCTGACCAACTTCATCCTGGCCGTGGCCTTTGCCGCTCTTTTTCATCTCATCGTGGCCATGTACGGATACATGCCCCGGGGCGGCGGAAGCATGGGAATCATTGAACCTGTTTTGTACATGTGCCAGGCCGGAGTCTTGGTCAATCTGGGGCTGGGATTGTTCAATCTCCTGCCCATTCCTCCTTTGGATGGAAGCAATATCCTGGCCGGCCTGCTCCCCCCGCATCTGGCTCAGAGCTATATGCAAAGCGCCAAATATGGATTCATCATCCTTATCGTCCTCTTCCTGACCGGGGCGGTGCACAAGGTCATTGTTCCCGTGCTGTATACTCTGGCTTCCTGGCTTCTTCCCCTGTAGAGGCCAGACCAACTGCCAATCATCCGCACCACCATGGAGGCGGCAACGTTTAACACTTCGGAGAAACCTCAACCATGACCACGGTTCATCGCATTGTTTCCGGCATGCGGCCGACAGGACCTCTGCACCTCGGGCATTATTTCGGAGTGCTGCAAAACTGGATTCAGCTGCAGCAGGAGCACAACTGCTATTTCTTCATCGCGGACTGGCATGCCTTGACCAGTGAGTATGGCTCTCCCCAGAACATCGCATCCTTTGTTCCCGAGCTGCTCATAGACTGGATCGCTGCCGGACTCGATCCCCAAAAATCCACGATTTTCCGTCAGTCCGATATTATGGAGCACGCTGAGCTCAACCTCCTGCTGGGCATGATCACCCCACTTGGCTGGTTGGAGCGCAACCCGACCTATAAGGAAATCAAGCAGGAGCTGGTGGCCAAGGACCTCAATACCTTCGGGTTTTTGGGCTATCCGGTGCTGATGACGGCGGACATCCTCATGTATCACGCCACCATGGTCCCGGTGGGCCAGGACCAGCTTCCCCACCTGGAGTTGTGCCGGGAAATCGCCCGCCGTTTCAACTACTTTTACGGATCATACTTTCCCGAGCCCCAGGCCCAGCTAACGGAGTCGGCCAAGCTTCCCGGCCTGGACGGCCGCAAAATGAGCAAGAGCTATGGAAACGCCATCTCATTGGGCGAAGACCTCCAGGAAGTGCGCAAAAAGATCATGTCCATGCTCACGGACACGGCCAGACAGCGGCTTAAGGACCCCGGTGATCCGGACAACTGCAACCTCTTCCCCTATCTCAGTCTTGTGGCTCCGGATGAGAACTTGGACCAGATCCGGGAGGGATGCACTCAGGCAACCCGGGGATGCATGGAGTGTAAAAAGCTGCTGGCCGCAAAGATGGAGGAGTTTTTGACCCCCATCCAGGCCAAACGCAACGAGCTCAAGGCCAATCCGGATCTTGTCCGCTCCATCCTGGATCAGGGCACTGCAAAGGCCAGGGAGGAAGCACAGCGGAGCATGCACGAAATCCGGGACAAAATGGGCATGGAAAGATAGGCCTTCCTGAATGAGGGCTTGAGGACATGCGGTTCAGCGCGGACAAGCTGAAAATTGGCTCTTCGACACGGAAAGTGGAATTGCCTGCATAAGAGACGGCAAACTCCAGAAATCCACAGGCTACGTCGAGGAACCTGAAAATTCCGTCCGGCCCGAGGGGTTGTCAACAGAACCATTTTCTTTTATAAGATTTTGCTTGCACGGAGAGGTGTCCGAGTTGGCCGAAGGAGCACGATTGGAAATCGTGTGTACCGTTTACCCGGTACCGAGGGTTCGAATCCCTCCCTCTCCGCCATTTCGGTGCAGATTCCCTATCGGGATATGAGGGAAGCCGGGCGGCAGGAGCGCTGCCAACCCCGTCAGGCCCGAGAGGGAGCAGCGGTAACAGTTGCTTCTGGGTGCCTGGCTTCCCTTGAAGGGCGTAGGATAACCGATCTTACGCCCTTCTCTTTTTCCCGCCTATTCACACTGTGTTGACCTTTGCCAAGGACCTGTCCCATGCTTGATCTCAAATTCATGCAAAAGCATCCGGACGTGATCCGGAAGGCCCTGCAGGACCGGGGCTCGGACCTGGACTTCGATCATTTCTTGAATCTGGATGCCAAGCGGAAAGAGATTGTCCAGGAGGTTGAAGACCTGCGCCATGAGCGCAATCAGGCATCAGATGAAGTGGCCAGGCTGAAACGGGCCGGAGAGGATGCCGAGAGCCACATCGCCCGCCTCTCCAAGGTCGCGGACCGGATCAAGGAGCTGGACGCTCGACGCAAGGACATCGAGCAGGAGATAGCCGGGCTGCGCCTGTCCATCCCCAACATCCCCCATCCCGATGTTCCTGTAGGGGCAACAGACGAAGACAATCGCCAGGTCAAGACCTGGGGCCATCCTCCGGAATTCGATTTCCAGCCCAAGGCCCATTGGGATCTGGGGCCCCAACTCGGCGGATTGGACTTTGAGCGTGCAGCCAAGATCACCGGCAGCCGGTTCGCCCTTTCCTGGGGATGGGCCGCCCGGCTGGAACGGGCCTTGATCAGCTTCATGCTCGACATCCAGACCCAGGAGAACGGCTACCTGGAAGTCCTGCCCCCGTTCATCGTCAATGAACACAGCATGCAGGGCACCGGACAGCTCCCCAAGTTTGAAGAGGACCTGTTCAAGCTTGAAGACTGGCCCTATTACCTCATCCCCACGGCCGAGGTCCCGGTAACCAATATCCATCGGGACGAGGTGCTGGCTGAAGAGCAACTCCCGCTCGGCTACACCGCCTTTACTCCCTGTTTTCGCTCCGAGGCCGGTTCCTACGGCAAGGACACCAAAGGGCTCATTCGCCAGCATCAGTTCAACAAGGTGGAGCTGGTCCGTTTTGCCCATCCGGAGGACTCCTACGACCAGCTGGAACTCCTCCTGGGCCACGCAGAGACAATCCTCCAGCGCCTTGAGCTCCCCTACCGGGTGGTTACCCTGTGCACAGGAGATCTGGGATTCTCGGCAGCCAAGACCTACGACATCGAGGTCTGGCTGCCTGGGCAAAACGCTTACCGGGAGATCTCTTCCTGCTCAAATTTTGAGGATTTCCAGGCCAGGCGGGCCAATATCCGTTTCCAGGCCTCCCAGGGAAAGAAAAAGGAGTTCGTCCACACCCTGAACGGTTCCGGACTGGCTGTCGGCCGGGCACTGGTGGCCATCATCGAAAACTGTCAGCAGGCGGAGGGCAGCATCAGGATTCCCCGGGCCCTGACCCCTTACATGGGCGGACAGACGCTCATTTCCAAGGAGCAAGCCTGAGCCCTATGGTTCCAGTGCACACTGGCCGCCGGGCATACAGTCTGATTTCATCTTGACAGCCAAACCCGATTCCTTTAGATTCCTTTTTTTGTCAGCAGGGGGGTCGTTAACTCAGCTGGTAGAGTATCGGCCTTTTAAGCCGAGAGTCGCAGGTTCGAATCCTGCACGACCCACCACAGGGCGTCCCCATCGTCTAGTGGCCCAGGACGCCGGCCTCTCACGCCGGTAACGGGGGTTCAAATCCCCCTGGGGACGCCAAACAACAAAACACATTCGGAGAGGTGGCCGAGCTGGCTGAAGGCGCGCGCCTGCTAAGCGCGTAAGGGGCTAACACCCCTTCGAGGGTTCAAATCCCTCCCTCTCCGCCAGATTTCAAGGGGTTACGGCGAAAGCCGCAGCCCCTTTTTTGTGTCCCGGACATCGTATGCGCAACCCCAGCGGACTCCAAGAACGGCTCACCCAGCCCCTTCAGATAGGCTCACGAAGCCTATCCTGCCGGGCGATTCTGGCCCCCATGGCTGGCATCACCCATGTCGCTTTCAGGCAGGTCTTGGACGGATTCGGCGGCTACGGCCTGGCCTACACCGAGATGTGCTCAGTCAAGGCCATCGCCCATGGCCAAAAGGGGCAAAGCGGATATTTTCTGTGGTCCGAGGATGAGCTTGATCACCTGGTCTGCCAGGTCATGGGCAGCGAGCCGGCGGATCTGGCCGCAGCAGCCGGGGTGATCGAGGAATGCGGCTTCTTCGGGGTGGACATCAATATGGGCTGTGCCGTGTCCAGGATCTGCCGCCATGGTGGCGGGGCCGCCCTGCTCAAGGACCCGGAAAAAGCGGCCCAAGCCGTCCGCGCAGTGCGCAAGACCGTTTCCTGCCCGGTTCTGGTCAAGTACCGGACCGGCTGGTCTGACGACCCTTCCTTTGCCGCAGACATGGCCAAGCGCTTTCAGGACGCCGGAGCCGATGCGTTGATCTTTCATCCCCGAGTGGCCCCGGACAAGCGTTCCCGCCCTCCAAAATGGGAGCGCATCGCTGAGGTGGTCCGGGCCGTGTCCATCCCGGTTTTTGGAAACGGGAACATAATGACTCCGGAAGACGCAGCCGTCATGCTTGAGCACACCGGCTGCTCCGGCGTGGCCCTGGGCCGGATCGCCGCTGCCAGGCCCTGGATCTTTGCCCAAATGTCCCGCGGTCTTCAGCCTTTGCCGGAAGCCGTGCTCCAGACGGTCCAGGACATGGTCCGGGCCGTCTGGAGCTGGTATCCGGACCATATCGCCATTGGCCTGTACAAGAGATTTGCGACCTTTTTCTGCGCCAACTTCGCCTTTGGCCATACCCTGCGACCCAAGCTGTGCTCCGGCCAGACCCTGGAAGACATGCAGGCCAATATCACCAGTCTCCTTTCTCCCTGCCCCCAGCTCCTGGACAGGCCCAACTCCCTTCTGTTGACCTGGTGACAGAATCCCCAGACCGTCTCTCTCCCGGCATGCATTGACCACGATCCAGTACCGGAAAAACGGAGCCGCGATTGAAAAGTACGGTGCAGTATCGGGGCTTCTGCGAGAAAGTTGACCAATGGCTGTGCGGGGTGGGGTTTGTGCCAGCAGTTGCCTCTTTGGTGTTTTTTGTTTATGATTAAGGCAACAAGGAGGGAAAATATGGCATCATCGCAGTTTCAGGCCTTTATGCGCAGACTGGCCCAGGCCGCAGGAATTGACTCCCAGTCCGAACTCGCTTCAGTCCTGGAACTCAACCGGTCGGCCGTGTCCCGGGCCAAAAGCAGAGACAGGGTGCCGGAGCAATGGATCGCCAAGCTCTGTGCATTGTTCAGTCTGGATCCGGACTGGCTCAGGGACGGTCAAAGCAGCTTGGACAGGTTTGTGGAGGTCCCTATAGTCACCGCCAGGCTGGGGGCCGGAGGCGGCTCGCATGTGGTGGACGCCGATGTGCAGGGGCACATAGCCTTTCGCAGTTCCTGGCTGCACCAAAAGGGTCGACCCAGGGATATGGTTCTGATGCAGGTCGTCGGGGATAGCATGGAGCCCGGCATCCGTGAAGGGGACTATGTGCTCATCGATCAGTCCAAGCAGGAGATCTATCCCGGCGGGGTCTACGCTTTGGGTCTGGAAGACGCCATCATGATCAAGCAAGTGGACAAGCGTCCTGACGAGCTGATCATTATAAGCGCCAACTCCAAATACTCACCCATCACTTTGCGTGGAGACGAGCTGGAGACCGTGCGCATAATCGGACGGGTACTTGGAATCTGGCGGGATTTTGGCTGGGAAATCATGTCCCCGATGAGAAAACAATGAGTTGTGAAAATTCGCCTCCGACATCCCGGACCTGCACCGGTTTTTCAGCTGCCGGCGGGGATTTCCGGGGCAATCGCCTGAGCCTGGATTCCCTGATTCGGACCAACCCGGCGTCCACGTTCTTCCTGCGAGCTGCGGAAGAGTCCAGTTTGGGAGGTTGGATCCATCCCGGGGATATTCTGGTGGTGGATAGGTCCGCACATATCACAAACGGCTGTCTGGTGGTGGCTGTGGCCGACGGAGAGATGATCCTGCGCCGGGTTCTCTGGCGGAAGGGACAAAGATTGCTATGTTCCGATCACTCCTGCCCACAGCAGGTACATGGCGATGTCTGGATATGGGGAAGGGTAGTCTATGTCCTGCACCCGGTCGCGTCCTGAGCAGTTTGTCTTTGCCTTGGTGGATTGCAACAATTTCTACGTCTCCTGCGAGCGGGTCTTTCAGCCCCATCTGGAAGGCAAGCCGGTGGTGGTCTTATCCAACAACGATGGCTGTGTGGTGGCCCGGTCCAACGAGGTCAAAGCCCTGAGCCTGCCCATGGGTGCGCCGGCCTTTCAATGCAAGGCCTTTTTCGCCAGGCACGGTGTACACATCTTTTCCTCCAACTACGCCCTGTACGCGGACATGTCCGACCGGGTGATGAGTGTTCTGGCCGCAATGGCCCCGGAGATAGAGATCTATTCCCACGACGAGGCCTTTCTCTTTTTTCCCGGGAAATGGCGGATGGACCTGGAAGGCTATGCCCGCAGGATCAGGCAGGAGGTGGAGAGGCAGACCGGGATACCGGTGTCCATCGGCCTGGCCCGGACCAAGACCCTGGCCAAAGCGGCCAACAGGCTGGCCAAGACCGGGGCGGCGTTTCAGGGGGTTTTGGACCTGGGGATACGTCCGGACCTGGATCAGCTTCTACAGTCCGTGTCTGTGAAGGATATCTGGGGTATCGGCCCCAGGTATGCCCGGTGCCTGCAGGAAGTAGGGATCCATACCGCCTATGAGCTGAAGGAAGCGGATCAGGTCTGGATCAAAAAAAGACTGACCATCACCGGTCTGCAGACAGTTCTGGAGCTGCGGGGTAAGCCCTGTTTTAAGTTGGAGACTCAGCCCGATCCGGCCAAGAGTTTGGTCCGTTCCAGATCCTTCGGTCGGCCGGTGACAAAGCTGGCCGAGCTGCGCGAGGCCATAAGCAGTCATGTCCATAGTGCGGCCAGGCGCTTGCGGGCTACTGCTCAGACTGCGGGCTGTCTGCACGTGTTTTTGCATACCAATCGGTTCAAGCCGGCTGAGCCCCAGTATTCGCCCTGCATATCCACCTGCCTGTCACGGCCCACCAACCACACTCAGCCTTTGCTTGCAGCTGCCCTGCGCCTTTTGGATCAGGCATACAGGCAAGGTTATGCCTTTCAAAAAGGCGGGGTGCTGCTCACCGATCTGCAGCCGGCTAGTACCAGGCAGCTCACCTTTTGGGATATCGGGGAAGGGCGTCAGGAGACGTCCGGGCACTTGATGCAGACCTTAGACCGGATCAATGCCAGGTTTGGCAAGAATACCGTCCAGTATGCCTGTGCCGGGCTTTCAAAAGAATGGGAGATGCGCCGGGAGAAGATGTCGCCTGAGTTTACCACTAGCTGGGAGGATATTCCCAGGGTGAAGACGTAAGGTATGAGAATTAGCGTCTGCCATGCCTTCAAAAAACTGGTTCTTCGACGTAGCCTGTGGATTTTTGGAGTTTGCCATCTCTTCTGTAGGCAATTGCACTTGCTGTGTCGAAGAGCCATTTTTTGCTTGTCCACCGCATCGCATTTCAAATAACCGGGGGTGCCTGTGTCCGGGCATTGGATGTGGTGCGAGCGACCCACGATCCATGCCCGGATTTTGGCCTGGACTATTGGCTTGATCAGTACACAAGGGCCTTTGCGTCATTGTAGAGCCCATGTGGGCGAGGATATTCATCCAGCTCTTCGTCGTAACACTAGATCATAGCTCCCCAGTCGTGGCGCGCCATGGGCTGGCTTGTTGCAGGGGTCGTTTCTCCTTCCGCAGGCTCGCCTTTTGGCATACGGATCCCGTATTGCAGTTCGGGGTCTCGTTCAGGGGGATTTTGGCCATCAGCGTAGAATTGGGGATAAAAATCTTGCTCGACATTGGCAGGAAAGGGTTTTCCGTAGACTTCCTGGAGAGTTAGGGTCCCTTTTCCATCCCACCACTATCATTCGGACGAGGAATTTCAAGAAAAATGCGAAAAATAGAAGAATTTCGCATGTAGCAGCCAATTTACCGATACATGAGGAGAACATTCCTTGAAATGATGCAATGTTTCAGCATTGAAGTTTTGAATATCAAAACTTAAAGTATACGTGTTGTTTAACTTAAAATAGTGAGGAGAATATGAAGAAATCAAGATGTTATTTCGTTGCGGGCCTATCGGTTCTTTTATTGTTGTGTGGCGGAAGTGCGGTCTTTGCACAAGGACTGTCGCCGGTAAAACATTGCACCGGGGTTTATGTCGGCAAGAACCTGACAGCAGACGGGAGTGTGCTCATCGGCCAAACCGGCGACGAGAATTCAAGCCATTGGATTGAGGCCATCGACCGCCAAGAGCATGCAAAAAACGCCACCATTGAGGTAGGTGTCGACTCGAAGGCGAACTATCCCGGCAAACGGATCAGGATTCCCCAGGTGGCTGAGACGAACAAATACATAACAGTCAGATACACGGAATACAAAGGCTTCGCCCCGCCGCTGGAAAACGGCGGAATCAATGAGCACCAGGTAAGCATCGTGGATGTCTGGTCCCCGTCGAGAGAGGAGCTCGCCGCCATGACCCCTGAGGGGCAAACCGGCCTGACGTACAGCGATGAGGCCCGGGTAGCAATGGAGCGGGCCACGTCCGCAGAGGAAGCGGTCAAGATTATCGGCCGGATGGTGGAGGAATACGGTCACGCTACGTACGGCGGGAACTCTCACCTGATCGCCGATGTAAACGAAGGCTGGTTTATAGAGGAGTTTGCCGGCGGACAGGGGCTCTGGGTCGCCAAACGCCTTGGCCCGGACGACTTCAAGGTCATAAGGCCCGGATGGATAAAGGAAGTTCCCCTGGACTACAAAGACAACCCCGACTATATGGGCTCGGACAACCTGGTCACGTTCGCGGTTGAGCAAGGCTGGTACGACCCTGATTCAGGAAAGCCGTTCAATGTTTCCAAAATCTATGAATCCGACAGGGACATGGAGAGCTTCGGGGAAGGAATCAATCCGGACCCGGAAAAAAAGCCCGGCCATCAGATCAAAACCGAAGAAATCGAGTATGCTGAAAAGTATCTCTCAGAGAAAGCGCCGGAAATCACAGTGCAGGACGTGATCAAGCTGTTCAAGGAGAGGCCTTTTACCAACAGGGGCACGAAATACGGGCAAATAGCCCAGCTTCGCGCCGACATGCCCGATGAGCTTGGAGTGCTGTGGATTGCGGTGGGTCCGCCGGAAGACAGCATTTTCGTTCCCTATTATTCCGGCATTTCAGAAGTCCCAATGGAGTTCAGGCAGCATAGGTACCTGACAAAAGGCGAGGCGATGCGTTTTTCTTTGCCCAAAGAGCGGCAGGGCCAGGAGACTACCAGGTATGCCTACAGGACGTTCGACAGGCTGTTTATGCTTGTGGACGAACACTACGATGCGTTTTACCCGGAGCTTTCGGAAGCCTTCCGGTCCTTTGAGGGGCAACTGTTCGACCGCCAGGATGAAATCGAGTCTATTGCCCTGAACTTGATCGAAAACGGGAAAACGGATCTGGCCAAGCAGTATCTCACTTATTATACGAATACCGAAGCAAGCAAGGCCCTTGATCTGGCCCAGCTCATGGCTGAGTCAATGACTTCCCGGACCAAGCTCCTGTTCGGGATTCGGCCCTTGCCCAACTAAGCCTGACCCTGGACGGCTTCGCATGATCAAAGCCCCCCTCGGGTTCCGAGGGGGGCTTTTTTGGGCCACGAAACGCGGATTCGATTTTAGGCCTCCTGCCCCTCGGTCAACGCCTTTTCCGTCTCCTTCCGTATGATATCCTCAATCCGCTGCGACTTGGATTTGCCCGCCACGACAAGGGAGACGGCGGCCGGGGAAACCTTGGCCTTTTCAGCGATCTTCTTTTGGGTGATCCCGGCTCTGGCCAGCATCTCGCGCAGAGTAAGGTCTTGGGTCTGGGTATCGTCCATAAAACTTCCAGATTAGGGTTATTTTATTTGTTTGGGTAAAATGTGGTCTATAAGTAAAACACTGTCAACATTTTTCATGAAGGGGTGGTCAAATAAGTTTGAATGTGTATAATTATGAATTGTCGTAGATACTTCACTTACATTTTTGCAAAAGAGGTTGGATATGAATTCTAATGAACTTAAGTCCGCAGCCGAATACATTTACGATGAACTCAGGCTGAAGACGCTTCCCTTGGCGGCAGCCTTCTATGACCATCTTCCTGAGTGGCCGGAAAAGACGCGTCGTCCTTCAAAATCTCTCAACAAGCGCATCACTGTCTGCCAGGCAGTAACATTGACCCGGACTTACCGATGGACTGTGGGGCTCACATCTGAAGATATCGTGTGTGTTCCTGCTCTTCTTATCTTTGGTCATGCCCCTGCTGAGAACCCCAAGAAGCTGCTCAGCAAGTTTTTTGCAAGAGTCGGGTGGTCTAAGGACGAAGAAAGGGCGGCC
This sequence comes from Desulfovermiculus halophilus DSM 18834, assembly GCF_000620765.1. NCBI lineage: Bacteria > Pseudomonadati > Thermodesulfobacteriota > Desulfovibrionia > Desulfovibrionales > Desulfohalobiaceae > Desulfovermiculus > Desulfovermiculus halophilus. The sequence goes on along the minus strand of NZ_JIAK01000018.1, from coordinate 45,139 downwards.
ATAGATGTGAACCGAATGTCTTTTATGTCCCAAGGGCAAGCCGAGGCCATACTCCTCTCTCCTTTGCGCAAGGGACTGTTTGTACCGGATACAATAGCCATCTATGGGAACCCGGCCCAGATAATGCGTTTGGTCCATGCCTGGACATATATGACCGGGGAATCCATATCCAGCGAGTTTTCTGGAAAAGCAGAATGTAGTGAGTACTTGGCTGCCCCTTACCTGACTGATGAGGCCAAAGTCGTTATACCTGGCAATGGGGATAGACTAATGTCCGGGACGCAGGACGACGAGTTGGTTTTTGCCTTGCCCGGGAAAAAGCTCCAGCTGCTCACCGAAGGGCTGGACAAAGCGGGCAGAGCACTGGGCGCCCGGTATCCGGTTCCTTTTTACCAGAATTTTCAGCCAGATTTTCCGCCTCAATTCATGGAGTTGGCAGAAGAGGCCGGATTGAACATCAATAAAGAGGCTCAGGAGAGCGGCAAGTAAAACCCGCCGCCTGACCTTGGCCTGGTAAAGCCTTTCTGAATAGCAGTTCGTAGAGTGTGGCCCAGACGCTCACAGGCCATGACAGCGTCTGTATTGTCCTCAAAGCGTTGAAACATCTCTTTTCTGACCTGGGTGAAGGCTGCAAACTCTTCGCCCGGCCAGTGCAGGGCGGGCATGCCGACCCGGCACGTTGTTCCCATGCCGCAGGTAAAACAGGGCGGGGTGTCGGACTTGAACAGGGCCAGGCCTACAATGCTGCACATCCAGGTCTCCTTGAAATAACCCACAATGTCCATCCCGGCCCGTTCCGGTTCTTCACCGCCCACTGCGATGACTGCCACCGGAAGATTTCGCAGGGCCGGCTCCTGGTGATACAAAGGAAAGAGGCGCTCCAAAAAGGTGTGGGCTATGGCATTGAATCGTCCGTTGTAGTTCACCCCGCCGAATATCAGACCCTGGGCGGCTTCCAGCTTGTCATACAAGGTGCGCATGTCGTCTTTTTGAACGCAGCGTTTGCTGCGGCCGCAGCGCACGCATCCCCGGCAGGGCTTTATCTCCAGATCGGCCAGTCTGATTATTTCATATCCCAAGCCGCTGGCTTGGGCCGCAGAATGGACCATCCTCTCCAGATTCCCGCCGCAGATGGGACTGGAATGAATACTCAGGATCATGGCTGTCTCCTGGTCAGCTCTGAGATTTCCGATCAAGAGAGGCTCGGATGTTTTCGCCCAACTCCCGGGCCTCCTGCAGGGCTTGTGTCTGGTCCTCAAAATGGGTCAGACCTACGGAATCCACCGTGGCCTGGGGTCCGAAAATCATCTTCAGGCCGGCAGTAGCGCACTCGTCTCCAAAGCCGCAGGTAAGACACGGTATGTTGCCCCGGATCTTCACTCCGCCCAAAAACTCCATGCCTTCTTCCATCATATAGGCCTGAATGGCCTGAACCCCGTTCTCACAGGCCTTTGGCAGATGCTGGCAGTCTTCGGGAATGGCACAGGTGACTATGGCCCCGCCTGGTTTGCCCTGCATATATCCATGCTTGTGGCGCAGGGGATAGAGCCGTTCCATAAACGCCTTGCACCGGCCGTCGATGGAGGAATACGGAGTAAATCCGGCAATGATCAGGCCGTCGGCTTCCCTGGCTTTTTCGGCCAGGATATTGCCGTCGTCGCCGATGATGCATTCGTTGCTGTCCACGCAGCCAAGACAGGCCCGGCAAGGCTCAATGTCGCAATCGCTGAGCTTTACGAATTCAGTCTCCAGCCCGGTGGATTCCAGGGCCGTGAGCAGAGCACGGTCCGTATTGCTGTTTGGAATCGGTGATCCGGAGACGCCTAATACTTTCATGTATCCTCCGATGTTGTTTGGCTTTCATTCATGTTAGCGGAGCATGGGCACAAGAAACATTTTCGCTGTCATGCGCAGTACCTTATCTGCTGACTGCAGGCATGTCTCTTTGACTTCCTGCAAAGTTTTTCCGGCTGCAGTCTCATTCCAGAACCAGCTGTTGAAAGCCTGGCTGTTTGGAACGCCAGCGCCCGGCCGAGATGAGGCAGCTTCAAAGTAGAATGCCCTCAAATCCTGGGCTGCCAAACGTAATGCTACCCCGGGGGTGAACTCCTTCGGCGGTGCGCTTGGAGATCCGTTCACCAGGTAATCTGCAATCAGGGAGGCTGCTGCTTCTGGAGTAAAAGCTGCCAAAGCCGTCCGCCCATGCCTTTCCAAACCAAGGTCGTACCAAGGTCTGAGTTCGTCCAATTCCCTGTGCAGGGCATCGGCCAGTTCTTCCTGCGCGTTCTTGTCCCCAGGATCAGGAGAAAAGTTGACGGGACAGGCCCAGACAACCGATTCGTCGGATTCGCCCTGGTCACTCTCCGGGGCTTCTTCCGCAAAATACTCAAGAACAGGGCCTTGCTCTGCCTCCAAGAGTTTCAAAGCGGCCAGGGCGACCTTTGTCTGAAACTGAGGTTGGTTGGGCGTTCCCAGGGGGCGTCCAAGCTCAAAAGGGACCCACAGCGCCCGGGGAGGCTTGATGATCTCTGTATGCTTGGCGATGAGGCTGATCTGCGTGGTGGGAATGCCGTTATTTTCCAGATAATGGGCCAGCGCGCCCACGGCGCGGGTACAAAAAGGTCAGACAGGGACCAGAAATGCGGCATCCACTTGGTCGCCCTGCAGGAGCTTGGCCAGGTTTTGGGCCGGGCCGGCCATTTGTTCCGGGTCTGTGGCGCCCATGAACGAATAATGGTAGTCGGCAACGTTTCCAATGAGTTGTTCCCTGGCCAGCTCGTGCAGGCGGTCCAGAGGAAATACCACGTTCCAGTCCTGGACAAACCCGGTCCGGTCAAAGTTTGTCGAGATGTGGGTCATGACCAAATCCTGAGCAGAAGTATCGCTGGGAATGACCCGGTAATCTCCTTCCATACCAGTAAAAGGCCTATCCCCACGGCGATGCAGCCCAGCTGTGGATACAAGAGCCACTCTCCGTTGGGCCAACTCCGGGCCAGAGGCCCATGGAGTCTTTTCAAACCTTGGGCAGGGCAGGTCAGCCAAATGTGAATGCATGGGTTCTGGCATACAATCTAGTCTGGCCATAATTTCCTCCAAATATGTTTTGATTATAAAATAGCCTGGATCGGAAGCGGAAGCCTGTCCCGGCCGGAGATCACCTTGCAGGCCAGGCATGTTTCCCGGTTCGGTTGGAGGCTGCAACCGTGACATTGCCTGGCCAGGTCGATGGCCGCCTCGATTTCGGAATGCAGTCTTTGATAGTCCCGGATCTTTTGCTCCAGAAGCTCTTTTTCCTGGCGCAAGTATTCAACGACCTGGGTTGAGGCCTGATCTCCGGTGGTGCCTTTTGCTCTGGCCTGATAGATATTTTCGATATCCTTGAGGGATAGCCCGGCATCCTTCAGCTTGTGGATATAAAATACAGTATCCACAGCATCAGGAGTAAATAGATAAAATCCCCCAGGACTCCTGTCCGCTGCCTGAATAAATCCCTTCTCCAGATAATAGCGGACAGTCCTTGCGGTGACTCCAGCTCTGGCGGCCACCTCACCAATTTGGAGCAATTGAGTATTTTCTTGTGTAGGCATGCTTCTTATCAACCATACAATTACGTAAATGTCAAGATGATCAAATGCAAAAGATCAGAGGAAACGATTTGGAGATGAAATGCTTAGCAAGCAATGAGGCCTGAAACATGGCCCCGACTTGAGGGCTTGTTTTTAAGCCTCAGCTTGAAGCTGGGGCTTTTCTTGTGATAAAGTATATCATGTGCGGACGATTCGGCCTATGGGCCAACCCAAAACAGGTATCTGACCATTTCCAGCTCCAAGAGCCTCTGCCGTTCACTCCCAGGTACAACATCGCCCCGTCCCAGGAAGTTCTGGCCGTGGGCCAGACCCGGGAAGGACAGCGCAAGGCGGCCTGGCTGCGCTGGGGCCTGGTGCCCCACTGGGCCAAGGACGAAAAAGTGGGCTACAAGATGATCAACGCTCGGGCCGAAACCATCTTCACCAAGCCGGCCTACAAAGCTGCGGCCAAGCGGCACCGCTGCCTGATTCCGGCCAGCTGTTTTTTTGAGTGGCAACGGACAGAGGGAAAGAAGAAGCAGCCGTACTGCATACGGCCAAAAAATGAGGGCCTCTTTGCCTTTGCCGGGCTATGGGAGCACTGGCAGGACGAGGAAGCGGACAGAAAGATCGATTCCTGCACCATCGTCACCACCCGGGCCAACGAGGCCGTGGCCGAGCTGCACGACCGTATGCCGGTGATTATTGGGAAAGCGGATTTTGATCTGTGGCTGGATCGGAGTTTGGAGGATCCGGAACGGCTGCAGCCGTTGCTGGAGCCGGTATCAAGTCAAGAGTTGGAGCTCTATCCTGTGGGGCTGGAGGTGAACAGTCCAGCCAATGACTCGAAAGAGGTGATTAAAGAAAGAAAAATTTGAAAACTTTTTGCTTGTCCACCGCATTGCAGTTCAAGCACCCGGGGGTTTCTTTATCCGGGCATTGGATGTGGTGCGAGAGACCCACGATCCATGCCCGGATTTTGGCCTGGACTATTGGCTTGATCAGTACATTAGCCCACATGCCTGCCAAGGCGCAGGCACGCTTTCGCTAACGAAGCATGAAAAACGATTTCGATACCGATAGCGATAGCGATACCGACTAGGAGTGGTTACCCAATCGGATCCAGATAACTAATAACAGTTTTTCATACAAAGCCTGACCCTGGACGGCTTCGCATGATCAAAGCCCCCCTTGGAACCGAGGGGGGCTTTTTGGGGCCACGAAACGCGGACTCGATTTTAGGCCTCCTGCCCCTCGGTCAACGCCTTTTCCGTCTCCTTCCGTATGATATCCTCAATCCGCTGTGACTTGGATTTGCCAGCCACGACAAGGGAGACGGCGGCCGGTGAAACCTTGGCCTTTTCAGCGATCTTCTTTTGGGTGATGCCGGCCCTGGCCAGCATCTCACCAAGGCTGAGCTCATCTGATTGTGTATCGGACATATAGCCTCCTGGTTAAGTATGTTATCTGGCCTAAAAATATAGTCAACACCCAGGTTGATGTCCATAGGTCCCAAGTCCTCATTTCAACGCAGGGAAGGTTTTTATGGATAACAGGTTGTTTTCCAAAGATATACATTACGCACAAATTGCACAATTGCCAAGGCGAAGGCATCTTTGCCGGCAATGGTCATGCTGTCTCAGGTCTTTATAACGCAGGTATTTGATATTTTCTCAAGACTCGTTTCTTGGGGGTTCCCTGGCCGGAGTACCCCCGTATCCGGTAGTATCGTTTGAGCATCTTTTCCAGGGGAATGCTTCGCCGGTCCGGATTTGAGCCCAGAGAGGCATGGAGCATCTTGTCCGGAAGGGTGTCGTCCTGGGAGGTGATGCCTTCCCTAGTGTTCATATAGCGTTCCAGCAGATGGATTCTCTGTCCTGCCCGGAGAAAGCTCCGGTTGGAGATCCTGATGCCGGTGGTTGAGGACCAGAGCCGGGTATAGACGCTGAAGTCAACCAGGGCGATGGCCAGGCTGGGCAGGTTCTGCATCAGAAACCGCAGGATCGGGGTTGGCGTGTATCTGGACAGCGCAGGCTCCAGGGTATAGGCGAACATGGTGAACTGGCAGGTCTGCAGGGAGTTGACGCAGTTGGTCAGCCCTTCGAAGAACGCGACGAATTGTGGTTTGGCCCGGGTAGCCATAGGCTTCAAGAGGCCGAAATATATCTCCATGGCCACCAAAAAAGCAGAAAGATGACAGGCCCCCCGATTGGCGACGGCATAGGCCAGTCCTTGCCCGAAGCAGTTCCGGGGATCGTACCCGGGCATTTCCAGCCCCTTGACCTGGATGGCAAACTCCTGGCCCCCATATGTTTGCGACAGCCACCTGGTGCCTCTGCCCAGCTCTGTTCCCTGTTCCCGGGCACACCCGATCTGTTCGATCTTTTCCCGGATGCCCTCAGGGTGTCCGAACCTGAGCCCGGTTCTATAGATTCCTTTCTTTTCGGCTTCCATGCACCACCCAAGCACCGCCCCGGTGGAGATGGTGTCCAACCCCAGCTCTGAGCAGAGCTGATTCCACTCGGAGACCTGTTCCCGGTCGAATATGCCCAGGTTGCTGCCGAGCAGGGCGCTGGTCTCATACTCCGGCACCGACACGATCTTGTGATTGAAGGTCCCTTTGTGCCCGCACAGGACGGAGCAGGGCTTGCATGTGTGGTGCGTGGTCTCGTGGACCACCTTGATGGTCTCTCCGGAGAGCTGCCAGGCCTGGTCGTGCCTGCCCCGGGAAAAGTTGTCCACCGGCAGTATCCCGGCGGAGTTGTTGGGATTCACATTGGCGTTGGTCCCGAACCTTGTGTACAAAAATGCGGTCATCCTGTTTCTGCGTATATATTTTTGGGCCCTTTGCCTGGTTTGGGTGAACTGCTTGGGCCGGGCGGGGATTATCCTGTAGTCGCCGCCCAGGGCTGTGATCGCCTTGACTCTTTTCGAGCCCAGGACCGCACCCAGACCGCCTCTTCCCAAAAACCTCTGATCGGAAGAGATGTTGGCAAAGCGGACCAGGTTCTCTCCTGCCGGGCCGATAATCAGGCTGGATCCTGCTTTCTGGTCCATCACCTTCCTTGCTTCAGAGATCTCAAGCCCCCAGAGATGGTCCGCCGGCCAAAAGCGCACCCCCTTGGAGGTGATTTCCAGCCGGATCGGGACCTCGGACTGACCGCGCACAAGCATCCCGTCCCAGCCCGCTGTCTTTAGCTCCCTGCCCAAGCCTCCTCCGCAGGAGGAGGTGGTAAAGATTCCGGTCAGGGGAGACTTGGAGACTGCGTGAAATCTCCCGGAACAGGGCGCCCAAGTACCCATGAGCACCCCGGGCATGACGGCCAGGATGTTGTCCGGACCCAGGGGATCGACGCCGGGGGAGATGCGGTCGAAGATAAGTTTTAGCCCGAGCCCCTTTGCTCCCAGGTAGAGGTGCCTGTCCCGGGCCGGGATCTCTTGGATATGATAGGAGCGGGTGGAGAGGTCTATTTCCAGAAACTGATTTGATGTGCCCACGATCTCCCGCATCTTTGTGTCCTTTCCCATCCGGGCACTGTTCATCGAAGCCCAGATAATAGTGGTTCTTCGACGTAGCCTGTGGATTTTTGGAGTTTGCCATCTCTTCTGTGTGCCCACTTTCGGCCCGGTATTTTCTAAGCCCCGCCAAAGGAGGATCCCTGCCCCTCCCGGCTCCTCACGTGCAGGTCACTGCTTTCTGTGTGGCTGAGCTTATCATACACGTGAGTGCCGGGTGGCGGGACCAAGAAAATGTGCGGGCCTGCCGCTTACGGCACACAGAAGAGACGGCAAACTCTTATGTATGCAATTCCACTTTCTGGGTCGAAGAGCCATAATAGTTTTTTGTCAGCAACTCAGAACGAAGCCAGCAGAGTCCGGGACCGCCAGATGTCCAAGGCTTTCCGGATGTTTTCATCAATAGGCCTTTTTCAGTATCTCCAGGGCATCCTGGGCTTCCATTTCCATGGGGCTGTAGATCAAGGCGGGATCGTCTACGGCCGCCTTGGCGATGGCCCCAAGCCTGTCCCTGGGAACTCCGGCCTCGCTCAGGGTTCTGGGCAGTCCACAGAGCCTGTACAGCTCCTCCTTGAGTTCCTTGATCCGTTCAATGCTTTGCTCGGCCCTGTCTTCCGGCCTGGTCTGGACAAATGTCTCTTCACTCCCAAGGGGCAGCAAAAGCTGGGCCAGAGAGTCTGCGCATTTTGGCAGGATGTACTCCAGGCCGAAGGGAAGAAAGATGGACATGGCCGTTCCGTGAGGGAGATGACAGGCGCCTCCTGCTGCATGGCCCAAGGCATGGACTATGCCGACCATGGAGTTGGAAAAGGCTATTCCGGCCATGGCGGCGGCATTGGCCATATTCAGGCGTACTGTTTGGTTTGTGCTGTCTTTGACCGCCCGGATCAGATTGTCTCTGATCAAGCGGACGGCGGCAAAGGCATAGGCGTCGGACAGCGGGTTTTTCTGCAGGCAGGTAGCGGCCTCCACTGCGTGGGCAAGGGCATCCATGCCAGTGGCGGCCGTAACCCTGGCCGGCATAGTCTCAGTCATCCTGGGATCCAGAATGGCTGTTCTGGGCATCAGATAATAGGAGGTAAAGGCCATCTTGAGGTGTTTTTCCTCATTATAGATGACCGCCGCCAAAGTGGCCTCCGAGCCGGTGCCGGCTGTGGTGGGCACTGCTACCAGTGGTTTGAGCGGTCTGGTCAGCCGTTCCGCTCCGGCAAAGAGCATCAGGTCTGTGCAACCTTCGGAGACGACAATGTTCACCCCCTTGGCCGTGTCGATGACCGAACCTCCGCCCACGGCCACGATTGAATCGCAGGCGCCTTCTTGATAGAGGTGTGCGGCCTGATTCACCACCCTAGTGGAGGAGTCCGGGGGAACCTGGTCAAAGATGGTCCCTATTTCTGCCTGGGAGCTTTTGAAGGCCTTCTGGACCTGCCTGAGGAGTCCGGCCTGCTTGACGCATGCATCGGTTACTATCAGGGGCCTGGAGGCTTGCAGGCACTCCAGCTCATAGCCGATATTGTCCAGGGCCTTGTGCCCGGAGATGATTTTGACCGGACTGTAGAACTCGAAATAGCTGGAAGACACCTCTGACTCCTTTCTGTGTCCTCTTACTTTCCGAAAGGTATGCCCACCAAATAGATATGGATGCGATGAAAGGCATGGTCAGGATCGGATTGGGGGATCCTTTTCAGCAGGCGCCGGCAGATACATTCGGGGTAGAAATAGCTGAGCATGATGTTCATGCACCTGGTAAAGGACATGGACAGATTGAGATCCCCGACTATGCTTATCCTGTGCTCGGCAAAGCCCTGGGCCAGTCCCATCCTGGGGGTGAGAAGCATAAGGGCGCATTCAATGTTCTTGAAGTTGATCTCTAGGTCGGCAGGCCGTTCGGCCTGTTTCAGGTGCTTCATCTGTCCGTCCTGCTTGCAGAGGTTCAGGTGGGGACCATCCGGCAGGACCTGAAGGGTGATGCGCAGTCCTTCCGGCCATTCCGCAGTCTCCTGTTGCAGCCCATGATCTCTGCGTGCCCCGCTCTGAAAGGCCCTGCCCAGAACGAATAAGCTCAGGGCAACCACCGCCTCTTTCATCCATTTTCTTTGGTTCTTTTTCCGGAGCTGCATACACACCCAGTTTCCTTGTTTCATGCTCAGACCAAAATAATCGTCCTGGGCGGTGGGCGCTGCTCTCCGCTCAGCCCGGGATGATCCAGCAGGCACTTCCGGCCGGGATGAGTAGCGGACACGGTTTTGGACCGTACTGGTCACTCTGCCGGTTTTTTGACCAGTATATGCCCGGTGCCTTGGTTCAGCAAGAGAAATTCGCGCTCCCTGAGCCGAAGGTCAAAATTGTGGCTTTTGGACCCAGGATAAATGTCAAACTCTTATGTATGCAATTCCTCTTTCTGTGTCGAAAAGCCGAGACTTTGAGAAGGGGGCTGAATGGTCACCCGGCGGTTTGACATTCAGCCGAATTTGCTTGAAGAAGATGGTTCTTTTTTTATGAGCATCCTTCTTCCAATGGATAATTCGATCCGGAGACTGTATGTCCGCAGGTTTTTCGTCACATAGTGGGCATGATGCAAGTTTGCTCGCCGACAATTTTCAAGAACTCCACGACATTTTCTGGAAAGCACCTGTGGGTATCTACAAGTCCACCCCTGAAGGTCGCTTTTTATCCGCAAATCCTGCTTGGGCTGAAATGTGCGGCTACGATTCACCGCAGGATCTGATAGATTCCATCTCGGACATCAAAACCCAGCTTTATGCCGATCCACAGGACAGGGAGTCCTTCAAGCAATGCCTGGAAGAAAACGGTCAGGCTGTGGATTATGAGTTCAGGCTTCGACGGCCGGACGGGTCTGTGCTCTGGGTGGCTGAGAATGTTCGGGCTGTCCATGATGAGAGGGGGAACATTACCCACTATCATGGCATAGCGGTGGATATCAGCAAAAGAAAGAACGCCGAGCACGAAGTGCAGGCAAGCGGGGAACGATTTGCCAAGGTCTTTCGATCCAGCCCCTCCCCTCAAGCCATCACGGATATCAGTACCGGGACGTTTTTGGATGTTAATGCCAGATGGGCGGAAATATTCGGCTGGAGCAAGGACGAGATTATCGGCACCACATCTTTTGAATTTGGCAATTGGGAAGATTACAACGTACGGGAGCGGATCGTATCCAAACTGCAGACCCATGGACATTTCAAAGATGAACCGATTGTGCTCAGGACAAAGCAAGGAAGGCGGATAGAGGTCCTGTGGTCAGCTGAAAAGATCACCTTTGACGATCGTCAGGTAATGCTCTCCATGCTGTACGATCAGACGGAGTTCAGGCAGGCGGAAGCCCTTTGCCGGCAAAAGAACGAAGAGCAGGCTATTCTTTTGGACTGTATTCCGACTCAGCTCTGGTATCTGCATGACTTGGACACATATGGGGCCGTCAATCAGGTCCGTGCCGATTTTCTGGGGCAGTCTAAAGAACAGGTGCAGTTTAAGCCCATGGCGCAGATATTGCGCGCTGAAGAGGCTGAGTTCTGCAGGCAGAGCAATCTGCGGGTGTATGCAACCAGAACGCCGTACGCCATTGAAAGGTGGGCATATAAGGCCCAAGGCGAGCTGAGGCTTTTGTCTATAACCAAGACCCCGAAGCTGGATGGGGACGGAAATGTGGAATATGTTGTGTGCAGCGCAACAGACATTACCGAAAAACGACAGGCGGAGCTCGATCTGCAGAGGCGGGAGAAATGGTTCCGGCATATCCTGTCCGTCAGCCCGGTGATCAAGTATACCCTTGACCCTGAGACCCTTGCCGTCACTTGGGTAAGTCCAAACATACACAGGCAATTAGGCTACACACAGGACGAGATCCTCAAGCCGGACTGGTGGCAAGATCATATCCATGCCCAGGACCGCGAGCAGGCACTGCGCAACTCCTCAAAGATATTCACCCAGGAGGAGATCGTTCATGAATATCGGTTCATAAAAAAAGACGGCTCAGTGCTCTGGGTCCAGGACAATCTTCGCCTGATCAAAGATGATCAGGCCCGACCTCAGGAAATTGTCGGGAGCTGGACGGACATTACTGACCGCAAAGGCTATGAACAGCAGCTGAGATATCTGAGCTTCCACGATCAGTTGACCGGGCTGTACAACCGGGCCTATCTGGAAAACGAGCTGGAGCGGCTAAACAAGAGCAGAGAGTATCCGATCGTCATTATCTGCATGGATCTGGATGGGCTGAAGCTGGTCAACGATTCCATGGGGCATCAGTACGGCGATCATCAGCTCAAGGCCTGCGGGCAGATTCTGCAGCGGTCCTTTCGGGGAGCAGACATTGTAGCCCGGGCAGGAGGGGATGAGTTCACCGCCCTGTTGCCCACAACGGATCCTGACGACGGCGAACAGATAGCAAACCGGATTCGGGAGCAGGTTGATGCCTACAATCGTGAACATGCTGTAAAAATACCCTTAAGCCTGTCCATTGGTCTGGCCTGTGCGGATCAGGAAAGCCAGAACCTGGACTATGCCTTCAAACGCGCTGAAGACCTCATGTACCAGGACAAGCTCAGCCGGGACCTGAACTCAAGATCCCAGATCATGAAAGCCCTGATGGCCGCTTTGGAGGAAAGGGACTTCATTACCAGCGGGCATGCTCACAGGCTGGAAAATCTCAGTCTGCAGCTCGGCCGTAAAGTTCATTTGTCCTCCGCACGGCTGTCCGCCCTGAAGCTGCTGGCCCAGGTCCATGACTTGGGCAAGGTCGGAATACCAGATCATATCCTGTTCAAGCCAGGCCCCCCTGAGCGATGATGAATGGAAGATCATGCGCCAGCATGCAGAAAAGGGGTATCGCATAGCCCAGGAAACAAATGATCTGGCTGGAATCGCCGATTTGATACTCAAGCACCACGAGCGCTGGGACGGCAAGGGGTATCCCCTGGGACTGGCCGGGGAGGATATCCCTGTTGAATGCCGGATTCTGGCCATTGTGGATTCATATGACGCCATGACCAACGACCGGCCGTACCGGAAAGCGCTTCCTGTTCAAGAGGCGCTGGAGGAGATCGCAAGGTGGTCCGGCACCCAGTTTGACCCTCATCTGGTGAGTCATTTTCTAGAGATTATGTCCGCAGAAAAGTAGCTCCTGGGAGGTTCTTCAACGTAGTCTGTGGATTTTTGGAGTTTGCCATTTCTTCTGTGTGCCCACTTTCGGCCCGGTATTTTCTAATTCCCGCCAAAGGGGGATCCCTGCCCCCTCCCGGCTACTCACGTGCAGGTCACTGCTTTCTGTTTGACGAAAGCTTATCATACACGTGAGTGCCGGGTTTCCCCCTTTTGGCGGGACCAAGAAAATGTGCGGGCCTGCCGCTTACGGCACATAGAAGAGACGGCAAACTCTTATGTATGCAATTCCACTTTCTGTGTCGAAGAGCCCTCTGGGGAGAACCCCGGCCGGGATGGCGGCGGTTGGAGATCTCCCGGGGGTGCAACAGGCTATTGACATCAGCTTCGTTTTGGATCATAACCCATTGCAAGCGAGTTCACTGAAATCCCCACCCTGATGCAATAAGACCAGCGGTTCTCTTGGGTATTTCAGAGCCGACACAGGTCGGCGCTTTGGTTGCAGCACCGGCATGAGCAACCAAAAGACGATGCCTTTGGAATGGTCTTTTCAGGGGAATCCCCCCGGCTTCGGCCATTTATCTCTTCACTATCAAGTGCCTTGCACCATCATTGCGTTCCCTGCTTATGGACGCCTCCCGCATGAATTGCAGCTGATCACTTGCACTGAAGTCCCTGGTATCCAGCTTGCCGATCATCTTCCCGGCACAATCCGGGAAGATAGTCACGCACGATCCTCGCTGTCAGCCGGATCCGATCCGGCTGAACCGAACTGGACGTCCGCTGTGCAAAGCGGCTGATGTATCCTCAGTCCCCGGTTTTTTTTGGATTTTGCACCCAATGGTGCGGCAGTTCAGGGGAAAAGGGGGATGCTTTTGGGCCGCAGGCACGGAGGCTGAGGTACGCACAATGTAACGCATGTGGATTGAGGCGAAATATGCTTCAAACACTAAGGAGCAGCAATGAACTTTTCCGAATGTCACTTTGACCCAAAAATTCAGGCCGGAATCAAGGCCTGCGGATACACAACAGCGACTCCCATCCAGAGTCAGGCCATATCCCCCGCCCTTGAGGGCAGGGATGTCATGGGGCTTGCCCAGACCGGGACCGGAAAGACGGCCGCCTTTGCCCTGCCTATTCTGGAAAAGCTTGTTCACGGCCGTCGAGGGCGGGTCCGCAGTCTTGTCCTGTCCCCGACCAGGGAGCTTGCCGAGCAGACCCTGGAGGAGTTCCAGGCCCTGGGCCGGAAGACCGGGTTGCGGGCCGTGTCTGTGTACGGAGGGGTGAGCAAGTTCGGGCAGGTGTCCAAAATCCGTTCCGGTGCGGATATCGTTGTGGCCTGTCCGGGCCGCCTGCTGGATCTCATGCAGGACAGGGCAGTCGATCTGTCCAGGGTTGAATTCCTGGTCCTGGATGAAGGGGACCGGATGCTGGATATGGGGTTCATGCCCGATATCCGGAAGATTATCCAGAGCCTGCCGACCAAACGGCAGAACATGCTGTTCTCAGCCACAATGCCTCAGGACATCAACCGGCTGGCCGAGGACATTCTCAATGACCCGGTCCGGATCAAGGTGGATCATGAGCGCCCTCTGGAATCGATCACCCAGTGCCTCTACCCAGTGGAGCGGATGCCCAAGCCGGAGATGCTCCTGACCCTTTTGAAGCAAAAGCAGGAAGAGGCAACCCTGATCTTCACCCGGACCAAGCACATGGCCACAAAACTGGCCAAGCGGCTCAATTCAGCCGGATTTCAGGCCCGGGACCTGCAGGGAAATATGTCCCAGAACAACCGGCGCAGGGTCTTGGACGGGTTCAAGAAAGGCAGCTTTACAATCCTTGTGGCCACGGATATCGCATCCCGGGGGATCGACGTGGCCCGGATCGACCATGTGATCAATTACGATATGCCGGATACTGCCGAGGCCTATACCCACCGTATCGGGCGGACCGGCCGAGCCAGCCGCTCCGGAGAGGCCTCAACATTCGTAGAATCCGCGAACTACGGGCTGGTCAAGGCAATTGAGCGCAGACAGAAACAGCGACTGCTGAGGAAGAGACTGACGGGGGCCTCCCGGCCCGCCGGTCGCTAAGAACGCGGGCCCGGACAAGTATTTTCAGGGTGCAGACAAAAGGGCGGGTCGATTCGACCCGCCCTTTTTGCATTCGGCTAGCCGATTTCCTGCTTCAAGGCCTCCAGCAGGCGGTGCACGTTTTCCGGCCGGGCGGTGTGCCCCATGAGCCCGATGCGCCAGATCTTCCCGGCCAGAGGGCCGAGTCCGGCACCGATCTCAATCTTGTGCTTGGTCAGCAGGTTGCTCCGAATTCCGGCCTCGTCCACCCCGGCAGGGATCTTCACCGAGTTGAGCATGGGCAGCCTGCTTTGCTCTTCGACCAGCATGTCCAGCCCCAGGTCGGCCAGGCCCTGAACCAGCAGCTTGTGGTTTTCCAGGTGCCGGGTATACACGGCGTCCAGGCCTTCCTCCAGGATGACCTGCAGGGCCTGATACAGGCCGTAGTGCATGTTGATGGGAGCGGTATGGTGATAGGCCCTGGAGGCGCCCTTCCAGTAGGACATGATCAGGGTCAGATCCAAGTACCAGTTGGGGACCTTGGTCTTTCTGGCTTCCAGCTTGGCCACTGCCTTGGGGGAAAAGGAGAGCGGAGCCAGGCCCGGGGGGCAGGACAGGCATTTCTGGGTGCCGCTGTACAGGGCGTCAATACCCCAGTCGTCCATGCGGATCTCAATGCCGCCCAGGCTGGTCACCGCATCCACCAGATAAATAGTCTCCGTGCCCCGCAGCAGTTCCCCGATTTCGGCCACAGGATTGAGGACGCCGGTGGATGTCTCGGCGTGGACCACGGCCACAATGGCGTACTTCTTGTGGTCAAGCTTGGCTTTGACCTGATCGACGCGCACAGGAGTGCCCCACTCGAACTCCAGGGTGTCCACGTCAGCGCCCAATCGACCGGCCACATCCTCCATGCGCGTGCCGAACACACCGTTTTTGATGATCAAAACCGGATCGTCTTTCTCGATGAGATTGACAAAGGCGGCCTCCATCCCGGCCGAACCGGTTCCGGACATGGGGATGGTCAGCTCATTGCCGGTATTTAGGACAGTGCGCAGGCGTTCCTTGATCTCATCCATGATTTTGATGAAGTAGGGATCCAAATGTCCGATGGTGGGTTTGGCCATGGCCTGAGACACAGACGGGGGCACGCTGGAAGGACCGGGCCCCATGAGCAGGATCTCCTGGATATTGTCAAGCAGATTGTGCATACAAAAACTCCTTGAACAGCTGCGGTTGCACCTGAGATTTGGTTACATGCGAAGACACGTCCACAGCCAGCTATAATTCGGAACAGGTTGAAGGTCAAAGAGGCGCACGGTTGGCCGAATGTTCATACCCCGGCTCCTCAGCTGCCCGGGGATGGGCAAGGTCCCCTGAACTTTGGGAAGGGGGCTGAACCATTACGTCATGGGCGTTGACAGTATGTGCCGATATGCCTAGCGTAGCAGTATGGTGCAGGCCATGGCGGGACTTAGAGAATGTGCGGGCCTGCCGCTTACGGCACACAGAAGAGACGGCAAGCTCTTATGTATAAAATTCCACTTTCTGTGTCTAAAAGCCTGTATTCTTAGGAGGATGTTATGACTGTGTGGAAATGCTCTGAATGTGGACATACGATCCAGGAAGCCGTGCCGCCGGAGACATGCCCGAGCTGCAGGCAAAAATGCGAGTTCGTGGATGCGTCCTGCTATACCCCGGATTGCGGAGGGCCGGATTCAGGAAATATCAACCCGGACATTGCCAAAGAGCACAAGAAATAAACCAGACGGCTTCATTGCCCAGTGGCCGGCGCCGTGGTTTCAGGCTGCAGGGGAGTGCACATGAGTCCGCTGAATTCGTTCAGGGATCATTCGCTCCCCTTTGTGCGTGCTCCGGCTGGGATGCAGGTGCAGACAGACATATGCTATGTGCGGGCGGTCTTTCGAATGGATTGGCCCTGGACATACGCTGATTCAACCCCAAGGAGGCGGGTATGGACCTGGAACAAGCGATAAGGACAGCCCTGGAGTATGAAAACAGGCTTCGGGATATCTATTTACAGGGAGCACAGGAGACTCAGGATCCCAAGGGGAAAGAGATTTACCAGAAGCTGGGGGATGACGAGCAGAGTCATGTAGACTATCTGGAGCACAAGCTGCGGGAGTGGAAGGAAACCGGACAGATCACGGTGCAAAAGCTGCAGTCAACGATTCCCTCCTTGGAAGCCATTCGGGTCCAAGCATCCAAAGTATCCACATATATGTCCAAGAAAGACAGCGGGCTTCAGGAACAGCAGTTGAGCAAGGCCCTGGAGGTGGAGAAGGAAACCAGCAGATTCTATGAACGGATGAGTGCAGAGCTGCCCGAGGATGGGCGGGCCATGTTCGCCAAGTTCCTGGAGATTGAAAATGCCCATGTTGAAGCGGTTCAGTTCGAGCTGGACGTTGTCACCCACAGCGGGACCTGGTTCGGATTTGAGGAGTTCGATCTGGAAGTGGAGTGATGCCGGCCACGGGGCTGAGTATGAACGGGAATAAAGTAATTTCCACCAATACCCATGCCCAGGTCAAGAAGAAGCTGGTTGCAGCCGTTGGCAGGCTGTTGGCCAGGGTGGGGTTTTCCCGCCTGAACGAGGACCTGGTGGTGGAAGAGGCCGGGGTCAAGCGGATAAATATCTTTCGTTTCTTTGGCGGTCTTCCCGGGCTGGTATCTGCATTCGGGGAGTCCGGAGACTTCTGGCCGAGCACTTCGGAGCTGCTTGCGGAGACTGCGGCGGATTTTCCGGATCTGACCCCGGAAGAGCAGATGTCCGCTTTTTTCAAAAGCCTGTTGACTTGCCTCAGACGCAGGCCGCAGACCCTGGATATCCTGGCCTGGGAGACCCTGGAGCGAAATGAACTCTCCCGGCGTCTGGAGGACATCCGGGTTCGGACCGCTTTGGAGTATTTTGAGCATCTGCATGGTGAGATTCCCGACGATATCGATCTTTCGGCAGTTGTCGCCTTGCTGGCCGGGGCGGTCTTCTTTTTGAGTGTCCAATCCCGGAACATGCGCACATTCGGAGGGATAGACCTACAGTCCGATGCGGGCTGGAAGCGGATTGAACAGGCAATAGAGCTTTTGATGCGCGGCTCTCTGTCCGGACCAGGAAAAGCGTAGCCCTTTGTTTGATGCCGGCTTTTGCTGGCTGCATACAAAAATGAACAGCAAGCTTTACAATAGCCCGCATCCCACCGGTGAAGAGAGCTTGATCCCGAGCGGATGCGGCTGATCTCCCGCAGCGGGAGGCAATGGGAGTTCGACGTCTTGATCTGGATGCAGGCATTGTGGTCGACGATTTTCTGCAGACCAGCCGGCCGGGCATCTTCGCCTGCGGCGATGTTGCGCAGGCCAGGGAGCTCTTGTCCGGGGAGCGCCGGATCCTTGGACTGTATCCCGTGGCAGTACAGCAGGGCTGGATTGCGGGCAAGAATGCCCTGGGCCGAAGACTGGCCTACCGGCCTCAGCCGAGCATGAACTCCCTCAAGGGGTTGTCCTTTCGGCTCATGGTTGTCGGCAGACAGCAGGGCGAGGCAATCGTGGCCAGGGGAAAAGACTGGCTCCGCAAGCTCTACCTGCAGGACGCAAAGCTGCAGGGTTTTGTCCTGTTAGGACAGGTTTCGCAGGCTGGGATGTACATGGATCTTCTGCACCGGCAGCGTCCCCTGAAGACAGCAGAGCTCCTGGGCCAGGGAACGGGAGCTGGTCCCGGATGCAGGCTTCCGGGAACCTGGGCTGCCGGGTAAGTCCATGCCAGACTCCGTGCCTGGAGGAAAGAGCCCGGACCTTGTCCTGGTATAAGGTGGATCCGGCACATATTTGTTGCAGAAAGGAATCTCAATGCTCAGAGGAGACCAAGCATATTCTGGCTTCCGATCCTGGGGACTGCTGCTGGCGTTCTTTGCCGCCATGGTTCTGGTCTCCGGCTGCGGGGGGAAACAGGTCCCGTCCAGCTCTCCCCGGGAGCATCCAGACTCCGGGACCCGGCTTTCCACCCTGGGATACACCATCCAGTTCGGGGCCTTTGCTCAGCCTGGCAATGCCCGCAGATTGACTGCAAGGCTCGAGGGGCAGGGTCTGGAGGCCTACTACTTTCAACAGGAGGGACTGTACAAGGTCCGGTTCGGCGACTTTCCCACCAGAGATGCTGCCGAACGCAAGGCCCGGAGGCTGCAGAATACGGGACATATTCGTGAATACTATGTGCTTCGACCCAGAAATACATTTCCGGCCGGACCCAGGCTGGGGGAGCAGATCGTTCAGACGGCCAGGGGATTTCTGGGCATCCCCTATGAGTGGGGCGGCACGCGGCCGGAAGAGGGGTTTGACTGCAGCGGGCTGACCATGGCCACGTACCGGCTGAACGGGTTGAAGCTGCCGCGGACTTCCCGCCAGCAGTACCGGGCCGGTACGCCGGTTGGATCAGAGGAGCTGCAAAAGGGGGATCTGGTCTTTTTTGCTCCGGGAAGCCGGGTTTCCCATGTTGGCGTGTATGCTGGAAACGGCAGGTTCATTCATGCCCCGAGCACGGGGAAAAATGTGCGGATAAGCTCTCTTGGAAGCAGGTACTACCAGAACGCTTTTGCCGGGGGGAGACGCTATATTCGGGAGTGAGACGTGCTGTTGTCTCTTCCAGGGCCTGTGCTAGCCAAAAGTTCGCATGGCAAACTCCACCCGCTCTTCAGGGCTGGGAACAAAATCGGGGTCGATCCTTTCTATCTCCCGCAAGCGGGGCAAGAGACCGATTCCGTTGGCAACCTGAATGGACAGCCCCGGCCGGGCGTTGAGTTCCAGGAGCATAGGTCCCCGCTCAGCGTCCACCACCAGGTCCGCACCGATATACCCCAGCTTGGTAATTTCATAGCTGCGGGCAGCCAAGACCAGAAGCTCCTTCCAGTCCGGGACGGCAATTGTGTCCAGGGACAGGTCCGTGTCCGGATGCCTGGTCACCCGGCGGGAATACTGAACCGCGTGCAGGCATTGTCCGCTGCCGATATCCAGGCCCACGCCCACAGCTCCTTTGTGCAGATTGGCCTTTCCGTCCGAGGCCCGGGTGGAGAGGCGGAGCATGGCCATGACCGGATAGCCGCGGAACACGATGACTCGGATGTCCGGCACTCCGGCAAAGGAGAGCTTCTCAAACATTTCCACCGGGCGGATCAGGTCCTCGATAATGGCCACATCCGGGCTTCCGGCCAGGGAATGCAGGCCGGCCAGGATATTGGATAAGTGGCGTTTGACACCATGGATGTCGATGCGTTTGCCCGATGACTTAATGTAGTGTTCACCGTCCCGGCCGGTTATGACCAGGATCCCTTTGCCTCCGGCCCCCTTGGAGGGCTTTACGGCAAACCCGTCCAGGTTTGCAGCCGAATGCTGGAAATGGGATATCTCGTATTGATAGCGGACGACTCCCTGCAGTTGCGGCGTGGCCAGATGGAACTTTTCGGCCTGCAGCTTGGTCTTGAGCTTATCGTCCACCAGGGGGTAGCGGCTGCGGGTGTTGTAGCGGCTGATATAGGCCACATTGCGGCGGTTCATGCCCAAAAAGCCCTGTCTGCGCAGGGCGGTAGGAAAAATCCACATCTCAGCTCCTGCCTCGCATCACTCCAAAGCGTTTGAGTTCACTCAGCTTGTATCCAGTGTACTGTCCCATGGTCAAAATGGCCGCCAAAAGCACCAGGTGGAGCTCCGGAAAGTTGAAGGTCAGGTGGCGGACAATGTCCATCCGCATGCACAGGTAGGAGACAATAGCCACACTCAGGCTTCCCAGTCCCTGGATGAGCACTTCGCGGCTGCCTTCTTCCTCCCACAAGATGCTCATCCGCTCTATGGTCCAGGCGATGATGATCATCGGAAAGAAAGTGATGGTCAAGCCCAGGCTGAAGCCCAGTTCATGGCCGATGACGCTGATGATGGAGGTCAGAAAAATAACCAGAACGATGAGGGTGGAAATGCGGGCGACCATGAGCAGGTTGAGCTTGGAGAGGTAGCCGCGCAGGACCAGTCCCAGGGCGACGATGAGCAGAAAGGCGGACAGTCCCTGGAACAGCTGGGTCTGCAGAAATGAGAGGGCAATGAGCACCGGCATGAATGTTCCTGAGGTCCGTATGCCGACGATGATGCGCATGAAGGTCACGATCATGGCTCCCAAAGGCAAGAGCAGAAGGAGCTTGAAAACGCTTTGCTCCTCGATGGGCAGGGAATACAGGCTGAAGCGGGAAATCCCGTCCGTATCCTGTTGCAGGCGGGCCAGATCCAGGGCCGGCATGGTCTGGCGGAGCATGGAAAAGCTGACTTCCGAGCTTTCGCCGCCGGTGACGTCCAGCAGGGATTTCCCGGCCCGCTGCCACAAGAGCATATTCTGGGGCAGGCCATGGGCGCCTGTGCGCGGGTCTACCGGGATCCAGTGCTCTGACTCGTAGACCTCCAGGATGGGCTGAAGGGACTGATACCTGCGGGCGTCCCGAAGCTCAAGGCCCATGGAAATCCGGGCCGGAATGCCGGCATGGTTCAGCAGGCGCATGATCAGGGTGGGCAGGGAGTACTGGCTCAGCAGCAGGGACGCGTTCTGGTCCGGTTCGGAGGCGGTCAGCTGCTTGGCCAGCTCCCGGGCCAGGCTGGTGGGTGTGCTGGACTTGGCATAGGCCTGTTCCACCAGCTGATGAGCGGCTGTGGCCTGCAGGGAATCCCAGAAGATCTCTTTCGGTTCAGGGGCTGTTTGGGGCCGCTGTTCTTTTTCATGTTCGGCCTGAGGGTCCGCAACCATCTGGGCCTTGTAGTACAAGGTCTGGGATCCCTGGGCACTGCGCTTGGTCCATTCCGCTCTGCGGCCTTCAGGTCCCTCAATCTCAGCAAAGCCGTATCCTGTTGAGGCAGCCTGTCCGGAGACTTGGCGATACCCGGGCGGGTTGTCGGGGAGATTCAAGCTCACCCGGACCGCTTTGCCCAGGGCCTCGAAGTCCACCCTGGCTTCGATGAGCCAAACAGCTTTCTGCTGCCCGGGTTGCAAGGGGACGTTGAGCTTGGTGTGTCGGAGCCAGGAGAGACTGATCCCGGCCAGGACCAGGATAAAGATGATCAGATAAAATCCGAACCTGGAGTTCATGAGTTGTCTTTTCCACTGCTGGTTTCTTTGGGCAGTGGGGCGAGGAATTCCTTGGCCACGTCCACAACCATGAGATCCCGAAGAATGTTTCGTCCAATCAAGACCTGATAGTCCATATGGCTTCGGTCCTCAAGGGTAAACTCCTCCAGCATCTTGATCCGCCCGATCTGGAATTGCAGCTCGACCACAGGCCGGCGATCGGCTTCATCCTTTGAGGCCTGGATGATCCTTACCCGTCGGACAACAGGCTTCTCCACCTTGTACAGGGTCTCCTCGTTCGGAGCTTGGATCTGAAATCGAACCCACCGCTTTCCATCTCGCTCAAAGACCTGTATCTCCCTGGCATCCAGGGAAGATGTTGTGGCTCCGGTATCAATCCGGGCATGAAAAACACGTCCCGGGGGGGTGAGCCGGACCTTTTCCAGTCTGCCCACAACAAGCTTATCCGTGCCGATGCTTTCCAGAGTGGGCTGCTGCCGTCCCGGGGTGGATTGTGGTTCGGCCTGCAGGCTGTTGTGCAAAGAGGTAAGCTTTGTGTCGGTTTGCACGTGATTCTCCCGGATCTGATCTTCAAGGGAGGCCAGGGCTGATGCGGTCTCTTCACTGGTCTGCTGCAGCAGGCGCTCCTGGCTTTGGATGTGCTCCAGAAGCAGCTCTGTTTCAGTTTTCCCCAGTTCCAGCTGCTTCTCGACGGCGCTCAGCCTGTCGGTGACCCGGCTCAGGTCCTGCTTGGAGAGCAGATAGTTGTTCATCCCGCAGCCGGAAACGGTCCCGGCAAGGAGTACCAAGAAGAGCGCAGGGAGGATGCGAAACGTGGACATGTCCATAAAGCGGCCTTGTTCATTATTTACTATTCCAGCTGGAAACAAAAGACAATACGAAAAAAGAAACCGCAGGGCAAATTGACTGGAGACAAAAAAAGGGGTTGAGAGCCTTATGCTCTCAACCCCTTGATAATCTTGGTAGCGGGGCCAGGACTTGAACCTGGGACCTTCGGGTTATGAGTCTGTTTAATTAGGTCATAAAAGGTAAAAGCCAGGAATACAAAAAGGCCGAAAAATTCTTGCATAACAGGGTGTTCAATGATACTTTACTTTTACTTTTTGGAACTTGAAACCCCTACGTTTTACCCGAAAGGGTGACCCAGGGGTGACCCAAATTTCTTGAATGGAGTGCTCATCATGTCAAACTGGATCAAAGGCAAACTTCCTTATGTGGAATACAGGGTGGACAAGAACAGGCCCAAGGTGGGGGTGAATTTTGATCGGTATTACCGGGTGCGCTTCAAGGCCTTGGGCAAGCTCCATGTCATTGTCTTGGGGCACTGGTCAGCCGGGTGGACCGAGCAAGAGGCGTATAACAAGGCAGAGAAGTACAAGGCCAATATCAAGGCCGGACAGGGTCCACAGAACTGGAAAGAAGAGCAGGAGATGCAGCGGGCCGAGGCTGAGGCTGAGGCTGAACGCAAAAAGCAAGAGGCTGCCAGCAATATCACCTTTGGCAAGTTTTGGGAAAAATACAACAAGGCTCAACAGCACAAAACCGAGAGAACCATGCTCACTGAGCAATCTCACTTCACCTTGTGGCTCAAGCCTGTCCTGGAGCACTTGCCCATGAGGCAGATCAAGCCTTTTCATTTGGAGAAGGTGAAGAAAAATATGTTTGATGCCGGGAAGAGCCCTAAGACCGCCCAATACTGCTTTGCTACCTTTAGGCAGGTATGGAACACAGCCAGGATCAAAGATCTTGTCAGTGGGGACTCACCTACCAGGAAAGTTAAGCTTCCAAGGTTTGACAATAAGCGACTCCGGTTTTTGACTCCTGATGAGGCTGACAAGCTCTTGAAGGCCCTGGCCGAAAAAAGCCAGCAACTGCATGACATGGCCTTGTTGTCACTCCACACAGGGATGCGGGCCGGTGAAATCTTCAAGTTGACTTGGGGTGACGTGAACCTGAATAACGAAACACTGACCATCCGCGACAGCAAATCAGGCAAGACCCGGTACGCATATTTTACCGAGGCCACAAGAGGTATGCTGGAAAGCTTATATAATGGCCAAGCTCCTGATCAGCCCGTCTTTACCTCAAGGTTCGGTGAGAGGGTTACCGAAGTCAGCAACAGTTTTGAGCGGGTTGTGAAAAGCACAGGCCTGAATGAAGGCGTATCAGACCGGCGGCAAAAGGTGACCTTCCATACCCTGCGGCATACCTTTGCCTCTTGGCTTGTCCAGGACGGAACCGACCTCTATGTGGTCAAGGAGCTTCTTGGACACCACAGCATACAACTCACTGAGCGGTACAGCCATTTGCAACCAGACGGACCCAAGAGGGCAGTCAAGCTCTTTGACCAGAAGGGAAACCAGGAGCAGGCGCAGGACCAGGCCAAAGTGATCAACTTGCAGCAAGGATAGGCTGAGACGTGAAGGTCAAAGAGATCATACGGCTTTTGGAACAGGACGGATGGTATCTTGCCCGGACCAGGGGGAGCCACAGGCAGTACAAGCACCCGACCAAAAAAGGCACTGTGACCGTAGCCGGGAAACCAAGTGAAGACTTAGGGCCAGGGACTTTAAACAGTATCCTTAAGCAAGGGGGACTCAAATCATGAAATATCTCGTTGTTATCGAAGAGACGGAAACCGGCTTTTCCGCATATTCGCCGGATCTTCCGGGATGCGTTGCCACCGGGAATACCAGGGAAGAGGTTGAGCAGAATATGCAGGAGGGCATCCTCTTTCACCTGGAAGGAATCCGGGAAGATGGGGAGCAGATGCCTGTCCCAAAGAGTTATTCCCGGACTTTTGATGTAGCAGTTTAGAGCTTTGCCCGGTCTAGCCCCGGACTGATCATCTAGGGGCGAAGAGCCGTTTTCCCTGAGGGCCTGGTCGGGTGATCTATTTCAGGGACAAGTAAGGGGACACGACGCCCCATTCTCCAGAAACACACTCTTCCTCCCAAAGCTGGTGACCACCAACTCTTTCTTGGCCCGGGTGGCGGCCACATAGAAAAGCGCCCGTTCTCTGATCTCCCGGTCTTCGCGTTCAGCATGGTCATCTGTGGATTCCAGGGCGTTTTTTAGGGGCATATCCCCCTCATTAGCCCCGGCAATAATAATGGTATCGAACTCCAGGCCCTTGACCCGGTGCATGGTGGCCAGCCGGAGCCCCCTCGCGTTTCTATCTTCGGCAGCACTGGTCTTGACCGGATAGACTGCAATGCCTCTTTGCTGAAGGGCCTGTGTGTATCGTTTCAACTTGGAGTGGGTCCTGGCTACCAGGCAGGTGGAGGACAAAGTCCCTTCCTGCTCCTTTTTTTGGGCCAAATCAGTCAAAAATTGGCACTCTTGGTCAAATGAATCAAAGTGCTTGATCAGGGGGTCTTTTCCCCGCAACAAAGAGGTCGTTCCCTTTGTATTGTCCTGGCCATCGTCCAGGTCATCTATGGATACTCCTTCCAAGATGCCTGTGGCCCAACGTCTTGTTTCTTCAGTAGTCCGGTAGTTGACCCTTAGCTTGCGACTGCGGCCCACAATCTTGATCCCACAGCGCCCCAGGACCACTTTGTGCCGGTAAATGCGCTGATGTCCATCGCCGACAATGAACAGATCATTCGCCCCTTCCGGGACCATCTGCCGCAGGAGCTTGAAGGCCTGGGTTCCCATATCCTGAGCCTCATCCACTACGAGAGAGGAGTAGGGGAGGCTGATATTTTGGGCCTCCAGGATATGCCGGGCGTCACGCATGGCATCCTCAGGCTCCCGCCAACCGTGTTCACTCAGCTGGAGACGGTATTCTTCAAAAACAGGCCATATAGCCTTACGCGCTTTGCGGTTTAAGGGGATGCCTCGGCCTTTGCGTGAGGCCTGACAGTATTTGGCGAATGTGCTCACCCCTTGGGGCTTAAGGACATTCTCCCATTCTTCGCGATAAAATGTAGCTGGAAAAGCCGGATCGTCCGGAGCAACGGTCAGGGCCAGCTCCCAGAGTGGCTCAGTCTGATCTGAGTAGACAATAGTCGAGGAGTACCCGCACCGTTTGAGAAAATCCGATACCCACTTGTCCAGATTGACCACCTCGATACGGTTCAGCTCTTCTGTACTGCAAATGGTGCGCAGGTTCTCCTGGATATCCGCAGCCAGGTTCTTGGTAAAAGTAGTAAACAGGATCCAGTCCTTGTTTCCGGGAAAGGCCTTGCGGACCAGCCACTTGGCCCGATGTATGGCGGCCACGGTTTTCCCTGTGCCGGCCTCGCCCAGGACCCGGACCGGTCCATTCCAATTTCGTTCCACAATCTTGCGTTGGGTGGGGTGGAGAAATACCCGCCATTTTTCCAAAGGAGCCTGGAGCATAGCCTGGAGTTCAAGATCATCTGTGACCACATGGAAACGCTGCTTGGAATCCGGGTTTTGCAAAGCAGACCGGATATCACGCGTGTCCACATCCTTGGGGGCACTGCCCTTATCCATTTCCTGAAAGACTTCTTCAACTGAAAAACCCTCAGCCAAAAAGAAAAGGGCCTCATAGGCCTCCTGCGGCAGGACGTCCAGCATGTCGTCCAGCTCGTGTTGTTTGACTATCCGGCGGACTCTGGGCAGCAGTTCCTGGGGAACACCCAGTTGGACCAAATGCCGGTCCCGGATCCCGTCAAACAAGCCAGCAGCCTCAGGTGCGATTGTAGTCTCCTGCTCCTCAGATGATTCCTGGTCAGCCTGCATAGCCTCATAAACTTGCAAACTGCCGGTATCCGGATGCACGGCGCATTTCTTCCGTCTGGCCCAGGCATAGGCCTGGTCATGCTGATCTACCCAAAGCAGGACATAGATATTGTCTTCCTCAGGTTTGAGCACAATGCCTCGATAGCTGTCGTCGATGCGCACAGAGCGAAAGCCAGGATTGCCTGCATCCTGGATCTTCTCAAAATTGATCCCGGGCATGTTCGGGTCCTGGCGAAACTTGGACAGAAAGCTGATCGTCTTGTTTTGCACCTTTTTCGGCAATCTGGAGTATGCGGTGAAAAAGTCGCTGGATATGGCCACTGTTGGTTGCAGTTGATTCATGTTATTGCTCCGGGCCTTAATTCATTGTTTGAGCTTGGGTTATTGTTTGCACTGACCAGCCTGACTGCTGCAAAAGGTCAAGATCAGCTACTTGATCCTCCAATAAATAGACAATTTTTTCTTCCGGCCAGGCCAGCTCTGCTTGAGCTACCACTCTTTCATTGACTGTTATATCAAAGCCCACCTCAGGAGCTGGCCACCCTTCCCGGCGCATGGCCTCCAGGAGCTGATGCGTCTTGGGATGGGCAAGGTCAAAGGCTTCCTGCCAGGTGTGATTCTCTTCAGACGGAGAAGCAGAGCCTTGGGCACTATTTTGATCTGAAAAGGCAAGCTCAAGATCAGCGTATATATTTTGCCGCAGTCCTTGGGTGGTGACAAAGACCGCGTGGGGCAGAAACTGAAAGATATTGAAAAGCCGCAGGTAATTGATCCAGCTACGTTCAAAGCCTGGTTTTTCTTGAGCCTCTTCCTGGTCATCCAGGCAGCAGACAATGCGCAAGCCATGCGGATCTGCACTCTGCAAGGCCTTTTTCCGGGCAAAGACAAAGAGCTGAATCGGCCCTGACTCCAGATTTCCGATCAGTCCGTGATCCAGCTGGGTCCGTATTTCCTGGAGCACAGGCTCTGGTGCTGAATCGGCCAAAATCTCCATCCATGTATTCCGAACTTCAGGGTCATTGGATCCAGATAGATCCAGGAGGCTCACCGCCTGGGCCAGGGCGTACTTTTGCATATCCTTGGGCCTGGGAGCGCCCAGATACTGGGCCAGCAAGGAAAAACTATCCTTGGTGTGCAGTTCCCGAAAGCCTTCCAAATCCAGCTTGCTTAGGAGCTGGACAAACTGCTTCCGGCCCATGCGACTGTCTTTCGGATGCAGAAAATCGGCCACTCGATCCGGCTTGTTGGCTACCTGGGCATGCACGTCCTTCCAGGTCAGGCTCCAGACATGAAAGCAGCCGCTTTGGACCAGGGCCATGCGCTGGGCTGTGTCCTGCCCCATGCGGGTACGATGAAAGGAAAGGCCATCGGTAAAGACAGCTACAGGCTTTCCTTCCTGTCTGCTCCGGGCCGGCCAGATGACGAAATCAGCCCGGCTGGGGACAGCAACTCCGTCAGCTGCTCCCAATTCCACTTGCGGCTCCAGCTCATAGGCCTGATCTCCCATGCGCAGGAAGTTTCCCGGCTTGCCCCGGATGACTTCTTTTCGCAGGTCCACGGTCCAGCCTTGACGCGTCAGGCGCTGCACCCCTTCCAAAAACAGGACTTCCAGCTCACTCTCCCCCAGGCCGTCCACCCGAATATTTTGTAGATTGGGAACCTGGCGCAGGGTGTCCCGGGAAGCCAGGATGGTGGACAGCATATTGATAGCTGTCTGTCTGGAGGTGGTGGGCATGGAGTAGCTGTTTCTGTAAGCCAGCAGGCAGTTGTAGCAGCCGTCCTTTTCCGGATCTTGCTGGCAGGAGCATGTATTCAGGGTCTCTAAGGCCTTGTCCAGGATTGTGAGCATGGTCTCCGAGCGCATAAGCTGCTTCAAAAAACCGGTTCCCCCGGGCACGGTGTCAAAGAGCACCAGATACTGCTTGCGCAAGGAGGAGTCCGGCACCGGCTCCTGACTAACCGTGGTCTGCAAATGATCAATGGCATAGGCCGAGCCCCCGAAATGGTGGCGCAGGCCCAGCTGCAAGGCGGCCACAAAGGAGTCCAGTCTCTGCTTGGAGGCCTCGTACCCGGTCACAGGGAGCAGGATCTTGATCGCTTCTGAGGTGAACTCCCGGTACAAAAACACGCTGCGCACAAAGGTAGCATCGCTTTCCTTGTCCCTGGCCGGGCAGCCGTAGGCATGCTCAATCTTGCCGTTTTGCTTCTGCACCTTGCCGCAGTGCCGGCAGAGGACAAAGCCCGGCCGCTCCACCTCTTCTCCGGCTACTTGCAGGGGATGTCCGTTCTGGCCCAAGGGACCGAAATTGATGTCCCGGAAGGTGGCCTTGGAGATGAACTCAAATCCAAAGGGACACTGCGGATCGTCGATCTGATAAGCGTCCTGGATGCTGTCCGGCTCCACATCCACCAAAAGCTGGGTGGTGTAAAAGGTGGGTTCGCGCTCGTCGGCGTCGTCTGTGATTCGGCTGGCCCAGTCCGGGGACTTGGCCATGACCTGACGCAGACGAACCAGATCCTGCTTGCGGCCCTGGTCGCTCCACAACGGGCTGCCGCAGCGGGGGCAGACAGCGTGGTCCTTGGCCGTGGCCTCCGGTTCTGAGTGAGGGCAGTTGGCGCACAGCCGCCACGGTTCCACACTAGCCTGCTTCAGATCGATGCGGTCCACTTCCACCCGTCGTCCTTCGGCATAGAAGCGGTTGCCCGGAGCCAGCTCTCGCAGCCCGCTTTTGGCCGGACGTTCGTATTCAAAGCTGAAGGTCTCAAAAGCGCTCTGTTCTTTTTGCCGGGTGCTTCGTTTGCGGTAGATGATGGATCTGAGCTGAATGCCTTGTTCTGGGAAGGCGTAGTTGGGCAGGAGCCCCTCATCGGTGAGAAAATTGTAGGTATCCTTGGCATTGATGCCCTTTATCAGGGCCATGAGCCCAGAGCGTTCCTTGCGTAATTCCTCCATCTCCTGTTCATAGTTCTTATCCTTGGCCGGTGAGTTTTCCCGGCGCTTGATCTCCCGGTACAGGCGATCCACCTGAGTTTTGAGGCCTCTTCGCTCCCGGAGCAGATCATAGAGCCGAACCAGGATCCGATAGGTCAGCCCAGGGGCATCCTGGCTGTCTCCCCAGACAAACCGCTCCAGGTGATTGATGGAATCCTGGCTCAGTTCCTTGGCAAACAGTGCGCAAAAGCTTTGAAACAGCTGACTTTGATGTCCATGTACATAGTGGATGAAGTTCTTGGGAAAGACAGTGGTCTTGTCCCTCTGGAAGGTATCCAAAACCGTACCCAAACGGCTGGGCACAGGCTCGGCCTGGTCCGAGGTCTGGACCCAGCGGTCAAGACAAAAGGCTGTGTACTGACGCTCCAGAACAGCTGAAGCATCCAGAAATACGCCCGGGGGCAGGACCTGCCCGGCAATCATCTCTAAGGGACTGGCAAAGAAGTACAGATCGTGGGCCTGGCCTGCGGCCACGGTCAGGTTCAGACCATTGCCGTTTTTTCGTCCGCTGCGGCCGATGCGTTGGATATAGTTGGCCTGGGTGGGAGGAACAGAGCACTGCATGGTGGTGGACAAGTCTCCGATATCGATGCCCATTTCCAGGGTGGGGGTGCTGGACAGCAGGTTGGGATACCAGGGCTTTCGGATTCCGTCCTGGGCCTTGAATTTTCGTTCCAGCTCCTCCCTGGTCTCTCGCTCCAAAAGTCCGGTGTGCTCCTTGGCCACCAATCGGCTGATCTTACCAAAACTGTACAGTCGGCCGTAATAGTCCATTCCCTGCCCAGCTGATTCATACGTTCCCCTACAGCCCCGGCGCAGACAGAACATGTCCTCCAGGATATCCTGGTCGGATGCAGCCCCGGAAATACAGTGCCCGCAATGTGAGCACCGGCATTGCAAAACCTGGTTTGAGACCAGCATGTTTTCCGGCTCCAGACCGTAGATATGATGCCCGTCCTGGAACTGATCCCGGACCAGGCCGTGATCCTGTAAGCAGGAAAAGACCAATCCGTAAAATCGCTGCACAGGTGTGGGCTGACGCAGGGCCAGGTCTGGAAAATGGCGGTAGGCCCACCACTCAAACCAGGATGACCTGCTCCCGCTGAGGGTGAGCTGAGGGAAGCGGTCCATCCCCGGCCTGGTAGTCACAAAGCCGGGAGTTCTGGTCTTGGGACCGAAATTGGGCATCCACATCCTGTGCTTTTGGCTCAAAAGATAGACTTTGCCCCAGTCGCGGATATAGTGCTCCAGGTCTGGATCAAAGATCCCGCCCATGGCTTTGATTTGTATGATCAAACCCAAAAGAAAAGAAGTCAGGGTATGTTCGATGTTGGTTGGGGCTGTGGTGTTCTCGGCCGGGCGGACACAAGATCCGCCCCTACAAGTTATATCCGCGTCGGGGTGATTTCGTAGGGGCAGAGCTTGTGTCTGCCCGTCTCCTTGCCCAAGTGTCTGCCCGTCTCCCTGTCCGTTGGTGAATGCAGTCCGCAGCTCCTCCATTTCATTGGGCAGCATCTGGCCCAGCAGCTCCACCACTTGGCCCAGCTTCTGGACATCAGGTCTAATCACCGAGGCTCCGGATTTCTCCAGGGTCCGGCCGATGCGGCTGCCAAATCCGTACTCCGAGACTGTCTCAAAGCGCAGACGCCGGCTGATCAGATCACCCAGGTCTGATTTGGCCGGCAGGTGGTCGTGCCGCTCCAGATGGTCCACATCCTGAAGCCAGGTCAGGTTGGGGGGCAGAAAGGTGGCTGCAAAGCTCTCCCGTTCCATGCGGTTTTGCCAGTATGTGGGCATATCCGCGGCCACCCGGGCCAGGCTGTGCCCTTCGGCCTGGCCCTGAACATAGTGCTGCAACGCAGCCCGAAAGGTGAAGCGGTAGGTCCTGGCCCCAAAGAAACCTGCTCTGTGGGCTGCGTCCTGGACATTATCCGAAAAGGTGATGCACTTAGGATCACTGTTGTACCTGGAGGCCATGAGCTGGCCGATCATCACACTGGTCAGGCTGGCTGAGCGGGACCCGAGCAGGGTCAGGCTGTTGTGCGCCCCGCAGGACGGGCAGTGCTGGCTGGCAGCTTCCGGGACCAGAACAGGGATAAGGCCGTTCTGGCCGCATCCTGGGCATTCCCCGGACGATTTGCGGCCCAAATTCAGGCATCCTGGGCATAGCCCCATACGGTACCCGGGAAATGAAGATGCCTGGCTTCCATCTTCCTCAGGAAACATGGAGGTCAGGCGCTGGGATGGCTGCTTGCTGAAGTAATCCACATAGATGCTTTTCAGATCAGTCTGCAAGGTGCTCCCGTGCAGGGGCAGGCGGCCGATCCAGCCGGTTTGGCCGCATTCCCGGCAGTGCAGCAGGGGCAGGTGGTATTTGCGTTGATCTTCGGTGAGATCGTCGGAAAAACGAAGCTCCGGAGTACGGCTTACAGCGCAGACCATGCGCCGCATCTCCCGGTACCAATGCTGGACCCGGGCATAAACAAAAGGGCGTATCTGTCCATCTTCCTCGCTCTTAGCCACTGAGATACAGGCCAGGAGGCTGTTCAGCAGCAGTCGAGTATATTCCGGGCCGCCGTTTTTGAGCTGGGATGAGGCCTCAGCCAGCTCGCTGATTATATCCTGCACACTGCGTACTCGGCCGTCCATAACCCGCAGCAGGTTGTGCACCAAGACGTGACCCTTCAGGGCCTTTCCCAATCCCAGCCGCCAAGAGTCATCTTCAGCCTCTGGACTGACCTCCAGCCCGGTCCAGAGCCGAATCTGGTTGGTAAGATAGTCCTGAGCCGTGTCATAGCTCTCCGGGGACAGGGCCTGAATGGAATCCGGAATGTCCATGTATTTAATGAGCTGCCCGCGCAGAAAGTCCTCAGCGTTCTGGCGGTATTCACTGATCACAGAGTCGTGGTCAAAAGGTTCACCAAAGACCTGCTGGGCATAGGTGATCAACTGCTCCTTGGACTCCGCGTCCCCCAGAGTGGCTGAAGTTCCGATGGGGCAGAGGTATCCTTCTGGAGTTCCCAGCCTGGCCTTCAGCCGGCGCAGCAGGCAGGCCAGGTCCGTTCCCTGAGCTCCGTCAAAGGTGTGCAGCTCGTCCACAACCACAAAACGAAGGGTTTCCGGTGCATTTTCAGCCCACAGCCGAGCATCCCTGGCCCGGACCAGGAGGTAGTCCAGCATCTTGTAGTTGGTCAGCAAAATATCGGGCGGGCTCTGACGCAGGATGTCTTTGTCCGTGATGATGGAGGTCTCGGTCATGCTGGAGCAGGCCTCTGCCGTCTGCTGCCCAACGAACAGCCCGGCTGTGACCTTGGAGTGCAGGCTGGGCGTTTTCCAGATGGTCTCGGCCAGGCGTCCGGCCTGGTCATAGGCCAGGGCGTTCATGGGGTAGATGAGAATGGCCTTGATTCCGGGCTGATCAGATGTGCGGCAGTGCTCCAAAATGGGCTGTGAAAAGCATTCCGTCTTGCCCGATCCAGTGCCGGAAGCGATAATAGAGGGGAGGGGATTCAGGCCTGACAGACGGGCAAAGGCCAGCTCCTGGTGCAGATGCGGGGTAAAGCCCAGAGGGATTTCAGGGAAAAATTTCTGACTGCTGCCTTTTTGAAAGGGCAGTTGCAAGGATATGTATGGTCCTTTGCTTAAGTTTCCGTCCTGGTTTAGGAAGCGGTCCAGCATGCCATGGAAAAAGGGATTGGTGGAATGAAAGGTGGTGGATAGAAAATCATTGATGCCCTGATTGATCTGCTGGGAAAGGATGGATGGGATCATAAGAAGCACTTGTTGTATCTGCTAGCCAAGCTGAGGACTATTCAGTTCTTTTTTTGGAGGAGAAAGATCAGAATTTCCAAAGAGGGCGAAAGATTTTTCGCCCCTACAATCCCTCCGACAATCCGTATGTGAAAATTGGCAACAAGCTGGCATAAAGGTTGTAGGGGCGAATAATTATTCGCCCTTTCTTCGTTACGAGGGTCCTCCCTCGTAACGTCCCCTCTTGGGGCTTCGGCCCCCTTTTTCAAACCCGGCTGGGAGCCCCAAGACAGGACAAGAAAGAGAATGGCCAGAGCCATAAGAAAAGACGCTCACGCCAAGGCGTGAGAGGACCCTGGGAACGAAGAGAATTACATCACTTATTTCAAAGACTCTCTGATTTTGTTCGGATCTTGACGCATGTCAAGTATTCTATATACGAGAACATCATTTTTATTCTTAAGCCGATAATAGATCGCGTATGGAAATCTCTTAGCCAGCATGCGATAGAATCCGAAATGCTGTGGATGAATTCCAGCATAAAGTCTTAAGGAATCAATATCAGAAAAAAGTGAATCATAAAAATATTCACCCAAACCTTCTCCTTGCCTTTCATAGAATACTCGACCTGCATATAAGTCTTCTATTGCGGAAGAGAGCAGTTTGAGAAACTTCATTCAGAAATCTTCCTAAGCTCTTTTTTAGCTTCTTCCCAATCCATTATATTTTCCTTTCCAGCGCAAAAACGTTCTTCTGTTTTCTGCAGTTCTCTTTGATGCCAACTTGGAGAACTGAGATCAGTATCATCTTTGGATAAGTCCTCCCAAATTTTTTCCATGATTATCAATTTTTCTTCTTTAGACATACGTTGAATATCTATGCTGTTTTCCATCTTTATTCTCCTACTAGATTCATCTTTACCTTAACTGGTTGCGACAATTCGCACCTTGATTGAGCGATTCTAAGCGAAGGTAACACGTTGAAATGCGATTGAGAATCGCTCAGCTTAGGTCATATTTTTGCTTTATATCGTTTATACTTATGGGTTTACTTCTTCCTTCCTTATATGCTTTATAGCGATGTTCCGACTCTGCAATCCACTTTTGCATTACCTGGGAATCACTGTTTACTTTATCAAAAAATCTCGTCACTTCATCATCAAACTGCTTTGCATCCTTAGCTGTGACAAATTCTTTGCCACATGTATCGCAGACAAATATTGGATGGTTCTCAAGAATCAACTTTTGTCCTTTATATTCAAACCCTTCCTGCTTGAATTCTTTGTATATGCGACCCTGTCCGCAAACAGGACATGTCGTTCCGTTCTTGATACTCATCGGCGTGGATCCTTCCGGGGTCTTTGATAGCTTTATCCGGATGTTTTTCATGGGTTGTAATCAAGTTTTAATTTACAGATAACGTTGGCGAACATTCCACCGGATCAAACACACCTTGCCGTTCACAATGTGACCTCATTACCCCATGACCAACCAAGTTATGTAATATTTTAAAGTTGTTCCGTTCATACCGAACCCTTCCGGCAATGATTGCCGGATGGAGCTCAAGCTTGTCGGCCAAATCCAGGATATCCCTTTTTCTGCCAGATACTCGGGCCGGATGCTCATTCCAGACGTGATCCGGAATGAAAATTTGGGCTGCATAGGCAGAGGCCTCTTTTTCTTTGTCCTCCATGCTGTACTGGATATTCTCGTCGATTATGAACCTTTGTTCTTGGGAGATGTGCAATTTGAGGTGGGCGATCTCATGCATCAATGTGAACCAAAAAGCGTCTATTCTATCATGTCGCAGGGTCAGACCGATAACTGGTGTTCCGTCTTCCATGAGCAGGCAAGCCCCATCCAGATATGTGTGTCGGAGACGTTTTTCAAAGATGAGCTTGATGCCTAACTGGGCCAAGTAATCCCTGGCCAGTAAAGGGGCCTGTTCGCCGTGGACGCTCAAGCGGGCCAAATTAGAAAGAAGGTCTTGGGTGATATGCTCAGGATCATAGCCTGCTACTGTCTGAGAGCAGTATTGGTCAAAATAATTCGCCTTGGCCATGACCATCAACAGCCAGGTTTGCAAAGCATAAGGGTCTGCTCTGTGTCCGCCATACCCACCTTGACGAAGCATTGCCCCTTGGCTATTTGGCGTCCTTTGCCCGGCCAGGTCATAGAGATACCGGACGATCTCTTCAGCATGGTCCTTGATATGAGTACCAATTTGTACCCATCCGCGATGAACAATCTCTTGGACATGAAACTTCTGCCAGTCTATTTCAGGTTCCTCTTCCGGAAGGGTCTCCGGATCTTCCTGCAATAAGACCTCAGGCGGAATCTTGAGGTGCTTGTTCAGAGCCCTCATCATGGGCAGAGACAAGCGCCGTTTATAATTTAAGACCTCGGAAACTTTTGACGATGAGCCAACAATGGGAGTCAGATCCTTTTGCCTCAGTCCCAGGTCTTCCATCCGATTCTTGATAGCTTTCACAGGATCCGGATATTCAATGGGGAATTGTTCACTTTCATATTTATCAACAAGATGCCCCAAGAGCTCCAGTTCTCGTTCAGTCTCTTCATTATTCGCAGGTTCAGCCAACAGCTCCTCAATCCGATCCAGGGCCTGTTGATATTCAGTCTCGTTTTTAATCAGTCCAATAACCATAATTTGTTCCTCCTTGGTATTACACTGCGGAGGCGTCTGGGAGTTTGTCATACTCTGCATGGGTGCCAAACCAGCGGATGTAGACCATTTGAGCTTGAAATCTGATAGCTACAATTAAACGATAGTGATTTCCTTT
Organism: Desulfovermiculus halophilus DSM 18834; assembly: GCF_000620765.1. Taxonomy (NCBI): domain Bacteria; kingdom Pseudomonadati; phylum Thermodesulfobacteriota; class Desulfovibrionia; order Desulfovibrionales; family Desulfohalobiaceae; genus Desulfovermiculus; species Desulfovermiculus halophilus. Next base: position 9,483 of record NZ_JIAK01000018.1, on the reverse strand, counting down.
CGCATCAAACACATATCGATCATTGCCCACGTAGTCCGTGCTGGGATATTCAGCCTTTAATTCCACAAAGTTTTGCCACTTTGCATGCTTTACTTGATAATACCAGGTCTGGAGCCAATCTTTGGCATTGGGATATTTTTTTTCATACTCAATCAGCGTAGGTCGCGCGACAACGTTCATATATTGATAACCCAGAACCTGTTTTCCGTCAATGGGAAATTTCCCTTTTTGGGAAATATATCCTGTGAGAGCAAATTTAAATTTCTTGTCTCTTGCAGGTTTCGGTTGAAGAGGGCGACTGATCATTCGCCCCTACGGGAACCCTGATGATTCGGCCATTCTCTTCTGCCTTGGCGGTTGTTTAGAGGTCTATTCCTGAAACCTTCGCTCAAACTCCGCCCACACGGTTTCGTAATCCTCCTCCCGGTCGCATTTGTCAAAGGGCGGGACGTACTCAATGGTCTTCTCATACGGTCCGTCCGGCAGGGTGTCGTCGGTTACGGTTCGCTGTAGGGTGGGCATGTGTGTACCCTGGTCTGGTTTTAGTAGGGGCGAAAAATCTTTCGCCCTCTTTGATTTTTCGTCTTTTTGATGGCGGGCCGAAGAGGGCGAATAATTATTCGCCCCTACGGCCTGCATGTGGGTTTGGGGGTGATTGACGGATATTTGTTGCCTGTTCTGCGAATCTGAAGAGGGCGAATAATGATTCGCCCCTACGGGAACCCGGATGACCCGGCCACTGTCGTCCCTGGTCTCTTCAGTCAGTTCGTTCCACTTTTTGCGCGAAAATCCCACCCCGGACAGGCCCTTGGAGTTGGTGAACGCTATTCGGCCGTTCTGGTCATACCAGGTGTCTGCCTCGTACTGGCGCATGACAGGGAACTGGACCCGGTAGATGGTTTTGAGCTCCTCCAGGGTCAGGCCCAGAGCCATGGCCGTGAGCACATCGATCTCCACCAAAGCCTGACGGCGGGTGTAGTCTGTGCGCAGGGCGCAATCCCGGTGCCAGTCAGGGGTCAAATTGCGGAAAAAGGCGTTGGGCAGGCGGGAATCGGACTTGGCCCAGGAGTCGGAGGTGAAGTCCTCCTGCCAGCAGGTGGACCAGAGGGATCTATATAACTCAGTAACACAGCATAATAATAATGCTCTAAGCATTGCCTGTTTGGGCATTTCAATAAATGGTATTAGACTTGTAAGACTTGTTGAAGCTGGCCTACCACTTGACTTAACAAAAAAGTCGTATGGAACACTTATAGATGAAGCACTATAGCCGACAAGCTTGTTTATATTTTTAAAAGTATAGCTAACAATTGTGTTTATGTGCCCAACTTTTGGAGGAATAATTGTATTGAGAAATGTTCTTTCTCCACTTTGTGAAAGCTGGAACTTGGTAATAAATCGATAATACTCCGTCACCAACCGCCCATCCCATGGTACCTTCGGCGTACGCCGCTCATATTTCTCTTTGGAGCAGGCCGGGACGTAGTTGGTCCGGGGCAGGTAGTCGTCTGGCAGTTCAGTCAGATCCAGGATGTCGTAGTCAGCGTTTTTGGTGCATTCAGTTCTGGGGGTCTGGTACAAGGGATTGCCCACAAAGAAGTGCGGGCCGGAGAGAACCCACTCTTCAGATGTATCTGGAAATTTGGTTTCCCGGCGGATAGTGCCGTCTTGCTGGGAGTTGGTTTCGTTCCAGTGCTGGGTGGAGAAATACTCGCCCTGCAAGTCCCCCAGCTTTTGGGGCTGGGCGGCAAACTTCTCCAACACCTGAACCAGCTCTCTGGAGTGCAGGGCTGGCAATCTGGCCTGTAAAGCAGGGGTGCCTTCTGGATCATAGAGACTGGCAAACAAGGAGAGCTCCTGTTCAGTTACCGAAATCAGGCGGGAGGCATGGCCGTGCACGTTCCACTTATTGTCTTCGTCCTTGATGCCTGGCACCGGTCCTTGGCCGCTGTGCTCAAAGCAGGTATCAACTGTTCTGGAGGCATAGAGGTTGGCGATGTGAGTAAATGATGCCTGATCAGCACAGGCTGCGTATGTATTTATGCTGAACATTGTGGCATGATGGACATCAGAAAACAGTTTGAATTCATTGTGAAACTGAAAATGATACCTCAGCCTGGGATACACTGCTTCCCGCAGGTTTCCCCCATTCGGATCATCATAAACCCCCTCGGGATGCAAAAAACTGAAGATCCCGTCCAGCTTTCCATGTCTCCAGGCCTGAGGCAAAAAACACTTGTACAAATTGGCCTTCATCCCTTCCAAGTCTTTGTAATTCTGCCGTGCATTTAAGAAAAGCTGGGTTCCTTCCGCCTCTTCATAGGCACTCAGATACTCTGAGGTCAGGTTTCGTTTCTCCAGGGTCTCATTACGCAGACCGGCCAGCTTGGAGGCGCTGTATTTTTTGAGGGCAAAGAGCGGCTCATGGTCGCCCATAAATCCGCCCTCATGCCAGGAGACCTGAATCCACGGCGGATTCCCCAGAATCAGATCAAACCCGCCCCGGTCCTCCAGAATGTCGGCAAACTCCAGCTCCCAGTGCAGAAAGCGGTATTTGGCTGCTAAGTCCCGAGCCAGTTTGAGGCGATCCATTTTCTCGCACAGCTTGTCCACATCCACCAGACCCAAGCGCCGGTCAAAGGGGAGCTTGAGCTGCTCCTGTTTGGGATTGGTCCCCGGCAGGTAGGCATGGCCGTGCTCATCTGTCAGGGATTCATATACTTCCCCTTGCAGGATAAGAGACATTTCCAGCAAAAAAGCCTCCCGGCCGGGCAATATATCGGTCTGCTCCAAGGGCCAGAACCACAAGGCGCACCAGTAGTCCATGGCCAATTTCAGACGCTTAAAGGGTGTGGAATGGCGCAGGCCCTCGGCCCATTGCTCCTGGCGCAGGATGCGGTCCTTGCGGGCTACTGAGGTCTGCTCCCGGTCCGCGTCCTGGTGCCCGAAAAAGGGCAGGGAATCCCTGGTCTTTTGTCTGAGTTCACGCTGTTTCTGGATGTGAACAAACCAAAGGGCATCCACAGCCTGGGAGAGCTTTTGCAGTTGCCGCACATCCTCTTGGGAAAAGGGCTTGGTGAACTCCTTTTTCCAGTCCTTGATGGCCTGAAAGGCATCCGGGACAAGTTTTTTGACGTTTTTGTCGGTGTACGCAGCCATGTCCTTATCCGGGAGCAGGAAGTGATAGACCGCTCCCTGGGGCCGCTTCTCTCCGGGCTGAATACGCTTTGGGACTTTATCCAGCCATAGGGGATCGGTTTTTGATTTTGGGCGCAGCAGATGCGGGCTGTACACGTCCTTTCTGGCCCCGATCAAAGAGTTGCCGCAGACCAGCTGGTTTCCGAACCAGGGCATGTACCCGCCGGGGTGGATGGTGTTCAGCCACAGAGAGACCTCGGCCAGCTCCACAGCCACTGAGTTGAGGTCTATCCCAAAGACATTGTTGTCCGCCAGATAGGTCTTGACCTTCTGCTTTTCCAGGGCCTGTTGCTCGACTGTGAGCTGTTTGCTTTGCTCCCGCTGCTTCTTGTCCAGATAGCTTTCCGCCAGCTGATTGATCGCTTCGTTCAAGAATGCGGCCGAACCCATGGCCGGCTCGCAGATGGTCAGATCCAGGATATCGTCTGCGGATTTATCTTTCAGGAGCTCTTTAAGGGAGTACTTGACCAGACACTGGGTCAGGGATTCCGGGGTGTAGTAGGAGGCCGACTTCTGCCGGTCCCGGCCGGACATGCGATAGATGAAGGTCCCTTTGGGATAGTGGGTCAGGGTGCCGTCCTGGTTGTATACTTTTTCCTGTTCAGAGTAGTTGCGCAGATCTTCCTGCGGAACAAAGTAGGCAATACCCAAAGGGTCCCAGGCTTCGCCAGCCGGCTTGACCTCGTACAAACCATCGTTGTGCTGGACAAAAAAACCGCGGTATGAAAGCAGGCCTTCGTATACAGCGCCAAGCTGGTTGATACCCAGCTGAGCATAGGAGATGCGGCCACGGCGCTGGCTGCGGCTCTTGGTCGGGCGGGACAGGGACATGAGGCGGATGATCTTTTGCAGGACCTTGTTTCTAAAGCGTACCTTTTTCAAAATTGGGGTCAGGTCCGGGTCAAAGAGATGGGAGCGCAGGGGCGGAATGCAGAAGGTGTTGTACAGGGAGTCCTCGGGCATCAAGGCCTTTTGTTCATGCACGTTTTTGGCCGGAGGATAGCCGTTGTAGATAAGATCGAATAAGAGCTGCAAAGACTCGTGGATGAAGTATTTGTCCTGGGACTCCGAAGTGGTCAAGGGAACCATTTCCAGGTCACGAAGAGATTCCAGGCTATAGCCATTGCGGTAGGCCTCGGCCTGCATGGGCACATAACCGAGATCCGGCCGAGACTCTATATAAAAGAGAAAAAGCAGCCGGTACATAAAGCGCAGGCATTCTCGGGAGAGCTGTTCCGGATCGATTTTTTCCTCCCCGGAGTAGACCCCTTTACGCCTGGTATTTTCCAGGTACCAGACCGCCTCATTGCCCAAAAGCTCAATGCATTCCCGCAGGGCGTATTTGAGGTCTTCAGATACTGCATAAGCGTGCTTGTGGGAATTTTCCTCCAGAGTATCCAAAAGGGGGATGCCATCTTCCGGACAGACGCTTTCCCTGTGTACCAGGGCAGCCATGGCTTTAAGGGTAGAGTCCTCCCGCCGGGCCAGGATCTCGTCCAGGTCAAAACGCAGCAGGCGCTTCTGGGCCCATTTAGCTCTGTCCATGAGCAGGACCTGGGAAGTTCCGGCTAAGATCACCCAACGGGGCGGCTCTTCTCGGGCAAAGATGGCCTTGGTGAGCAGGGTTTGCCAGGTGAGGGAGGGCGAATGATTATTCGCCCCTACGGATGATTCGTAGGGCTGAGGTTGATTCGGGGCATTGGGGGTGGCCCCCAATTGGTCGGGCTGGGGAGTGAGCTCCAGGGGATCCACTGCGTCCTGACCAACTCCGTCCACAGCAGGCAAGACCCACAGCTCAGGCGCACCAGAGCCTTTGCAGATTTCTCCGGCTACCGGAATGAGCTGTCCGTCCAGTCCTTCCTGGTTCTGGGGCTGATATGGATAGCCAAGGGCGGAGATGAGTTTCTCCAAAAAGGTTTCCTGGAGCTGCTGCCTGGTGTCCGGACCCTTGGTTTCGGACAGGTCACTGCGCAGGCGGAAGTAGTCCCTGGACAGGCCTCCGATAATGGACGCAGGGGTGGGGATTTTCTCTTCCTTCTGCCGCCTGTTCCATTCCTTGAACAGATCCTTGAGATCATTCTCCAGGATGGCCGAGAGATAGTGGTGAGTATAGAACTCGTTTTCGTTGCTGATGCCTGTCAGGTCGAGGGTCATGGGTTATGCCGTTTTGGGGTTTATTAGATTAAATCAGCTCGCACGCATCCGCAATTTGGATCCGAGCGGACACAAGGTCTTTCGGGCGGACACAAGGTCCGCCCCTACGGGTATGAAGGGCCGGAGATTGATGTACCGCCCACAAATATATCCGGATGTCGGGTTTAAGGCCGTAGGGGCAGAGCTTGTCTCTGCCCGTGTATTCCTCAAAAAATCACCCCTGCAACACCGCCCCAACCTTAATATAAGCCTGCTCTTCTGTGCTCAATGTATCCTCAATCCACTGCATATACTCTGCAAACAGGCTTTCCACTTCCCTATTCTTTTCATCCTTGCGTCGTTTCTTGACTGTCTCAGCGACTTTCTGTTCATCATAGTAGGCCTGGATTTCCCTTTTATGCCGGTCCTTCAAGGCCTCCAGTCTTTGCAGATGTTCACTCAGCTGCGGATTGAGCTCGTTTTCAAATGACTTGCGCACCTTTTTCATCCAGTCCTGGGCCTTGTGCAGCACGTCCGGCAAAAGCTTCTCTGCCTGCTCGCTGATTTTCAGGTCTCCAGGATTGGAAAAGGTTCTCTCACCAAGTCCTGTGCGCTCCAGGATTGTCTCCAGGGGCTGAATACCCTGTAACTTGCCCTGGACCACCGTGACCCCGAACCACTTCTGTATCAAAGACTGTCCCTTACGGTTGGGAATGATGCCAGTCAAAAGATAAATAATCTCGCCTTCCAGCAAAGTGGGCACAGTTAGTACTGGGGCCTCGTGCCGCCCGAAGCTGGTCTGCAATCTGTCGCTGAGCCACTGCATGGCCGGGTGTAAGGGCCAGAGGTAGTGAAGGCGAGGCCAGGCCTGCTCGTCCTTGCGGCAGCGCTTGATCTCATCCTGCATGGTCTGCCGGTCATCAGTGAATATGAGCAGCCCGCTCTCCGGCTGAATCTCGCGGGGAAGAAACCTAAACCTGAAGGCCAGGTCATCCGGCATGCTGACTTGGAGGACGCGCTGTTCAGGGTCGATATCCAGATTTAGATCCTGATCTTGGGACAGTTTGGTCAGGGCCTTTCGGGCGTAGGCAAAGTCATCCTCAAAAAGGGTAGGCAGTTGTGATATGCGCTCAGAGCTGGAATGCTCATCTAATGTTTCTTGTCCCTGTTCCAGGAAGCTCAAAAGATCAAGGTCCTCTTCGGGATCACCGGACAGGACCTCAGTTTCAAACTCCTCTGCGCTCTGTCCCTGCTCCAAGGCGGAAGCTGTCTTTGCCTCTTCAGCGTCAATATCAAAGACCCCCATCAGGGCAGAAGGGTCACCAATATTCTTGGTAGCTTCCTCATCCTTCTTGATGAGCAAATCCAGAATGCGCATGTCCCCTTTTATCTTCGGGGTCTGACTTTGGATAAGCAGATAATGGATAAGCGGTGTGTGCTCCTGTCCGTAGCGATCGATACGACCATTTCGCTGTTGGAAAACCATGAGGGACCAGGGGATATCAAAATGAATGAGCCGATGGGAGAGATAGTGCAGATTGATTCCTTCCGAGGCCACGTCTGAAGCAACAAGTAGCCGCAGAGGTGATTCTTCCCGGCCGAAGTCTTCCACCACCTGTTGTTGATCGATGTCAGAAAGCCGTCCGTGCAGCAAGGCGAACTGCTTGTCTTTGAGCCCCAGTTTTCCTGGCAGATGTTTAGCCAAAAAATTCAAGGTGGCGATACGTTCAGTGAATATGACCAGACGATCTTTGGGGTCCTTTCCGGTCCAATATAGTGAGTTGGAGGGGTCGGATAGCAGCTCAACCAGCTTCTGAAACCGGCTGAACCGTTCAGGAGTTATGGCAGCCACTGATTGGCGAAGGGATTGCAGGGCCTGGATGTCAGTTAAAGAGGGCGAATAATCCGCCCCTACATTCTGGAGACTGGAGTTGGCAGTATTTTTAGAGTTTGGGGTATCATTGGCAGATGGTGCCTCGGGAAAAGAAGGGGATACAGGAATATTTTGCTGGGCTGCATTCTGTTGCTTCTGCTTGAGATGCCTCAGCCGGGCCTCGATGGTCTCCAGGCAGGCGGCCGGGCTGGAAAACAGGGCCTTTTCCAGGGTGGTCTTGAACAGATGTCCACCGCTTCGGCGCTTGTCCAGGCTCTGGATATTTAAGGACACCAGATCGGAAAAGGCCTGTTCCTCTTCCGGTGAGGCCTGGACCGAACTGGTGCTTATCCGCCGCTCCTGGAATGATCCCTTGACCTGGTGCTGAATGTCCTTTTTGAACCGACGGATAAACAGGCCCCGGATATCCTCAGGCCCGTAGTTGTCCGGATTGGCGATGGCCGTGGGATCGAGCATGTTCATCAGGCTGGCGAAGCTCCTGGCCCGGCCGTCGTGGGGAGTGGCCGAGAGCATGATCAGGCTGTCTGATTTTTTGGACAAGAGCTTGGCCAGTCTGGCCCGCTGGGTCCGGCCGTGGCCGCGCTCAGCTACATTCTGGGCCTCATCGATAACAATGATGTCCCAGGAGGCCTTTTCCAGGTGTACCCTGAACTCGTTGTCCTGTTTCAGGGTGTCTATGGAGATGATAGACTTGTCGAAATAATAAAAGGGATTGTGGTTGGTGGGTATGCGGGACCGGACCCGTTGCAGTCCGATGGAGTCCAGCCGGGTCAGGGGAATGGCAAACCTGGTCCAGAATTCCTTCTGGAACTGGGAGAGCATGCTCTTCATGGTTACCACCAGGATACGTTTGCCCCGGCCGCGGCGGATGAGCTCACTCACCAGAATTCCGGCCTCCAGGGTCTTGCCCAGACCCACGGCATCGGCGATCAGGATCCGTTGTCTGGGCTTGTCCAGGGCCTGAAGGGCTGGGTCCAGCTGGTAGGGCACTAAATCCATGGCTGCCTGGTGACCTATATATATGTTGGCATCTGTGGGCGGGGTCTGCCGAAGCAGGCTTTCCAGATACAGGAGACTGTCCTCATACTGGTTGGACCTGTCCGGGACCAGCCTGGTGGCGGCTGGATCCAAGACCTGAATGGGTGTGCGCCTGGCTTCCAGATCTGTGAGAAAGACCGCTTCCTTGTCCCGAACCAGTTCAGACACCCCTACGCAGGTAAGGGCTTTTTCTCCAAAGGACGATTTATCCACCCGTCTGACCAGCCATTCAGTGTCCCGGATAAGAACCCGGGCACCAGGGGCAATAGGTGAAGCCGATGTCTGGGGCATATAAGCCTTGCAATTGATTTCTATGAAGAAAAAGAAGACTGACCAACGAATGGTAATATATTGATATTACTTAGCTTATGAAATGAAAGCAAATATAAGCCAAGAAAGTATGAATCTTACGTATTTTCCATTTGGGATACCTGAAACTAAAGTAAAGGTCAATATGATGGCAGGATAAAGCAGGATTCTAAAATAGAAAGGAATTTGAAAAGAAAAATGAACAAGTAGGTATTGGTGAAGATCTACTTGCCGGGGTGAGGATTTAGCTAAAGGAGGGAGAGCATCCAGATTATATTCCGGAACTCAACAGCATGGCCACTTGGCCTGAACTGACCATACAATGCACTTGATATGTATCAAGCAGAAATGCCTTCAAAGCAGGACATTCCTGCTCTCAGGGACCAGAAGCGAGCCCGCGACAATATCACCTCTATATCGCGATGTGGACAAGCCGCCTCCGGTTGAGTGTAGACTGTGGAAAATGGAGATTGGATACGGCGATTTGGAAACAATCGTCGAGTATAAATGTTGTTACTTACCCCTCGATAGGCTTACCTGAGGGGGAAGGGAAAAGTCAATAATGTTTTTGGTAATAAAAATCCGGACAAAATGGCTTGAATCAGGGTAACACTTTCTCCCGGCTTAAACCAGAGGAGAAAGTGTCATGGGCAACAAGCAATTTAGTCAAGCACAAAAACTTACTATCCTGAAACACGCCAAACAGATCGGACCCAAGGAAGCAGCCAAGGTAGCTGGGGTCCACTACACCACGGTCTATGAGTGGAAAAGACAGCTCAAGGAGCTTGGTGAAGAAGCGTTTCTCGAGCATCAGCCCCGTCGGTCAGGCCGAGGGGAAAAGGAAATAACCCCTGAGCAGGAATCAGCCATCCTGCAGGTATGGAATGACAACCCTGCATTTGGCCCCGGAC
>NZ_JIAK01000017.1 GCF_000620765.1 Desulfovermiculus halophilus DSM 18834 | reverse complement strand
CAAGATATTTCTGCCATTTAACCTTGACCTTGCCCTGAACCCGATGTGTCTCGCGGAGATACCAATAGGTTCGACCGCTGGATGTCTTCTTGTATAAATGCGGCATGCAGCGAGCTTATCACATAGGTTCTACATGTCAAGCATTTTTACTACAACACACCGTTTTTATTGAGCTCAGATGGCATTCAATCTTGTAATGGCATAGGTTCTACAATTTATATGTATGCAACGCATTGTAATTGTTGCTAATTTGACCGCAGAGGCAATCGATTCCTGAAACTCCTGTCTGAAAAAATAAGGTTTCAGGCCCAGGCTGCGAAAAAAGCCCTGACGGTCATCCGTCAGGGCTTTTTCTATGCAAAACGGGCCGGGCCGCGGCGATCCCCTGAGCATACGGTCTTACGAGTCTTCGTTTGCCCCCTCGTGCTTCTTGACCCTGTCCAGGACCGTCCGGACCTGCTCAGGATACCTGCGCAGCATGTGATGCGCAAAATCCACAACTATTTTCTTTGCTTTCTCAGGATCCGGGAAGTCTGGATAGGCTGCCAGACCGCTCTGCGCAAAATCCGGCTGAGGGATAGCCATTTCCTCATCCAATGAATAGTTAAGGGGAGTCCCGACCAGAGACTCCTTGGCCGAGCGTTCTATGTCCAGCTTCTTGGCAAACTGCAGAACTTCTGTGGGCGAGCTTTCCTGATTCGTCTTCCGGATCTTCTCGGCAAGCTGCTTGTAGAACGCGTACACCTGGTCGTAGTTGACTGTGATCCGCTGTCGCCGCGGATCCTCAGGGTCCTTGTAGCTGCGGCCGTGCATATACTCCTCTGCCTGGGAAGCAAAGAACGTATACGTCCGCAGCAGCAGCTTGGCATATCTGGACTTCGTCCGCAGGGCGAATGCAGGCTCCAGCAGGCGCAGATCTGGAGATACGCCTTCCGGCTCCGGGACCTGCTTCGGATCAATCTGCAGCTGGCGATAAAAATCCTCTACAGCCCGGCTATGTCCTTCGGCCAGCACAAAGTGCAGATTGGCCTGCCGAGTCTGCACCCGCAAGAGGATGCTTTTTAGCTCCTGGACCTTTCGGCTGTAAAGCTCAAGCTCCTGCTCGATGCTTTTGCGCTGCCCGAAAAAGGTATCCGCGGCCTCCTGCAGGGTTTCCTCTACCAAAGACTCGGCAAGATCCTCGTACGAGCTGATGTGTCTTTTCTGGGACATATGATCTGATCCTTCCGGATATTCCACGGTCCGGATTTCAGAATAAATCCGGACCGTTTATTCTGGCTTTGGCTGCCAGATCGTTGGCAGTAATGCTGTAGAGGGCATCCAGCAGCGCGTATTGAAAGCTTCCCGGAGCTAAAGCGGCCTCTCCGGCCCGTTCCCCAGCCAGTCCGAAAAAGGCCAGAGCCGCAGCCGCAGCCTTGAGCGTATCCCTTTCCATGGCCATAAACGCTGCGCACACAGCCGAGGCCGCGCAGCCGGTCCCGGTAATCCGGCCCATGAGGGGATGGCCGTTCTCTACCCAGACCCAGCGCCGACCATCGGTAATGTAATCTTGGGGACCGGTAATAGCCAGAACGGTCTGCAGCTCTGCAGCCAATATCCGGGCTGTCTCCTCCGCTTCCTGAACCGAGTGGGCGGCATCGACCCCCTTGCCACGGCCTAACGTGCTGCCCAGGGACAGAATCTCCGAGGCGTTGCCCCGGACCAAGCTGACCCAGCCACTCCCTGCAATCCGTTTGGCAGTTTGGGTCCTCAATGAGGTAGCTCCGGAGCCTACAGGATCCAGCACCACCGGCGTACCATGCCTTGCGGCCATGTTTGCGGCAATCAGCATGGACTCGATCCAGTCCCGGCTCAAGGTCCCGATGTTCAAAACCAAGGCCTCAGCCAAAGAGACCATCTCCTCCACCTCTTCCCGGGCATGGGCCATAACCGGCGAGGCCCCCAGAGCCAACAGGGCATTGGCCGTAAAGCTCATGGCCACATAGTTGGTGATGCTGTGCACCAGGGGCTGCCCCCCTCTGAGCCGGGCCAGGATATCACCTGCTGCATGACCTGCAACACCGGTGTCTTTTGCCATCGCATCTCCTCTCAAATACGTTTTTGCCCTTGATCCTGTTGGGCAGCTGCATTATAGTACATAAAGTAAGTTATAATCTTTTGAAAAACAAAATCAAACCAGGCTTGGATCATGCGACTGCCTGCCCCAACTCTTACACTTATTTGATTATAGGAAAAACAAGGTTTAACCCAAGGCGGGCAGGCAAAAATACATCGGACCAAGGAGGAGGTATGTTGTTTGAAAAAGACATTTCTCCTGTACGGACCAGAGACAGTACCTGGAAGCTGCCGGCTCAGACCAAAAGCATCTGCCCTGAATGCACACAGGTGCTGGATGCTGTTTTGTATGAAGATTCCGGACAGGTCTGGATGTTCAAGAACTGTCCGGAACATGGGCAGTGGAATGAACTGGTGGACCGAGACGTGCACTTCTTTCTACAGCGCAGAAAGAGGCACTTCGAGCTCCCCACCGGGGTGGAGACACCGCATACGCAGACCAACGGCAACTGCCCCTTTGACTGCGGCCTGTGCAGTCGGCACGTGAACACTCCGTGCATGGTCAATATCGATCTGACCAACCGCTGCAATCTGAACTGTCCTATCTGTTTTGCCAATGCCAACGCCAGCGGGCATGTCTTTGAACTGAGCCTAGAGCAATTGGAAGAAATGCTCAACAAGAGCATGGCCATTCGCCCTCGAGCCCCGCTCAGCATCCAGTACGCCGGCGGTGAACCCACTATTCATCCCGACTTCATCCAGGCCGTGCGCATGGCCAAGGCAAAGGGCGTGCTGGATATCCAGGTAGCCAGCAATGGACTCAAGTTTGCCCAAAGCAAGGAGTTCACGGCCCAGGCCGCCGAAGCCGGACTGAATGTCGTCTATATGCAGTTCGACGGCTTAAGCGACGACATCTACAAAGAGTGCCGGGGGCGGCCGCTGCTGGAAACCAAGATGCAGGCTATTGAGAATCTGCGTGAGGAAGGGATCATGGTCACCCTGGTGCCGACCATTGTTTCGGGTTTAAATGATCACCAGGTGGGCAAGATCCTGGAGTTTGCGGTCGAAAACAGTGATGTCATCACTGCCGTCAGCTTTCAGCCGGTTTCCCTGACCGGCAGGTATGACGAGTCCCAGCGCAAAGAGATGCGCTACACCATGTCCGATATGGCCAAGGACATTCAGGAACAGTCTGGAATCCTGGATATGTACGAGGACTGGTATCCGTACTCCATTGTCAATCCTATCAGCCGGCTGGTGGAGGCCATCAAGAAGACCCCACAGAACCATTTCAACTGTCATCCGCATTGCGGGGTGGCTTCCTATCTTCTGGTAGACCGAAATACCAAGCAGGCAGTACCGTTGACCAAATTCTTCGATATCCAGGCGGCAATGAATGATATCGAGCTTGAAGCCGAGGCCTTGGAAAAGAACTCCTGGCGCAAGCCTTGGTCTAAGTTCCAGCTCATGCGCAAGCTGAAAAAGCACTTCTATGCGGAAAAGGCCCCAGAGGGCCTGGACTTCGACCAGCTCCTGGAGTTTGTGAACACCTTCATCGAAGCCGGTAGTATTAACAGGCCGGAACGCGGCCATTTCTTCCACGTCATGGGCCAGCGTTTCGACGTTATGCTCCTGGCGGCTATGCACTTCCAGGATGCCTACAACTTTGAGCTGGACCGGGTCCAGCACTGCGTGATCCACTATGCGGCCCCGAACGGCCGCTTCTATCCCTTCTGCACCTGGAACAGCGGTCCTTGTCACCGCTATGCCGTGGAGCGGGAGTTCTCCAGGCCATTGCCCCAAAAAGAGAATACGGCTCAATAAAGAACCAGGCCAGTGGTCCTGGGACCACTGGCCTGGTTCTTTATCGGGAAGCTTTCACCGCCGCAGCGGCGAAGGAGTGAGCATCCGGCTTTTTCCGGCAGGCGCCCTCATCTCAGCACTGCCTTTGCTTAGGCAAGCTCCAACCCGATGGGGCAGTGATCCGAGCCCATGACCTCGGACTCGATCCATGCATTTTTGACCCTGTCCCGCAGCTCCTCGGAGACAAAGAAGTAGTCGATCCGCCACCCCGCGTTTCTCTTTCTGGCCCCGAAGCGGTAGGTCCACCACGTGTAGTGCCCGCCTTCGGAAACAAACATGCGGAAGGTATCGATATACCCTGCGGCCAGAAACTTGTCGATCCATTCCCGCTCAATGTGCAGAAACCCGGACACCTTTTCATTGGCCTTGGGGTTTTTCAGATCGATCTCGGTATGGGCCGTGTTCACATCCCCGCAGACCACAATGGGCTTGTTGTGACGCAGCTCTTGGGCGTGCTCCAGAAAGGCGTCGTAGAAATCCATCTTGTATTGCAGCCGCTCATCGCTCATCTTGCCGTTGGGGAAATAGACGTTGAACAGATAGAAATCCGCAAACTCCATCTGGATCAGGCGCCCCTCGCCCTGGAACCGTTCCTGAGGCAGCCCGTAGACCACGCTCTGCGGCTCTATCCTGGTCATGCACAGCACCCCGGAGTAGCCCTTCTTCACCTGGGCCGGGTTCCAGTACTGGGTATAGCCGTCAACTTCCTTGTGCTTTTCATGCACCTGCTCCGGCTCGGCCTTGATCTCCTGCAGGCAGACCACGTCCCCGTCGCACTGCCGGAACCAGTCCCAGAAGCCCTTGTCCACCACAGCCCGAAAGCCGTTCACGTTCCAGGAATACAGCTTCATGCACATCTCCCGCCGATATAGATTTGCAAAAGCAAGAGTCCTTACCAATACAACGACATTTTCCTGAACTCACAGTATCCTTGGTCGAAACCGGGGATTGGGTCCGTGGCTTTTCGATTTACGGCCGGCAACGCTTCCTGGCGAAGTGGAGGATAAGCGGTCGGACCTCACAAATTCAAGAGCCCCCAAACAGGTAGTCAGCCGCGGTCATAATGCAGTGAGGGCCGAGCGCCCGGAGCGAGCCTTGGATGCGTCGGCCAAAATCGTGGCCACGGACCAATCCCCGGCAAGGCCATATCAAAGTGTCGCTGTACAATTACTGTCTCACTCAGATGAGTGCTCTCTTTTCTCTTGACTGGCCTGTGCGCTCCTGTCAACCTGCTGGCATGAACCAAGATTTACATCAGCCAACCCATATCCCCTTTGCCTTCCCCGGCCTGGATCGCGTGCAGTGCCGGTTCACCACCCGCTTTGGAGCCCATCGAACCGAATCCGGAGACCGCAGGCCCCAGATCAAAAAAATGCTGGCCGCCCCCTCCTGGCTGGACATGGAGCAGGTCCACGGCACGGACATGGCCGTGATTTCCGATCCGGACAGGCAATACAAAGCGGCCAGGCCAAGGGCCGATGCCCTGGCTACAGACCTGCCGGGGCAGGCCCTGGTGGCCTCGGTGGCCGACTGCCAGCCCCTGCTTCTGGCCCACAGCCAGGGGCGGTTCGTGGCCGCCCTGCACGTGGGCTGGCGGGCCAGCCGGGCTGGTGCCCCCGGGCTGTGGGTGCAGGGTTTGTGCGAGAATTACGGGGTCTTGCCCCAAGATATCATGGCTGTGCGCGGACCCAGCCTGGGTCCGGGAAAAAGCGAGTTCGTCAACTTTGATGCAGAATGGGGACCGGACTTTGCGGACTACTTTCACCCGCAAGCCCGAACTGTGGACCTCTGGCGGATGAGCCGGGACCAGCTTATCCAGGCCGGCCTGCTTGTGGAAAACATCTTCAGCCTGGATCTGTGCACCTTCTCCCTGCGCCGGCTCTTTTTCTCCTACCGCCGGGATAAGACACTCGGCCGCCAGGCCGGGATCATCTGGCTCACTCCCTGATCCTAAACACCAGGACGTACAGCACCGGACACAAAAACAGGGTAAGCAGGGTGGAGAAGGCTAGGCCGAACATGAGCACATTGGCCATGGGCCGCCAAAGCTCACCTCCTTGCAGGGCCAGGGGCAGAAGACCGAGGATGGTGGTGCAGGCGGTCATGACAATGGGCCGCAGGCGCACCTTGGCCGCCTCCAGCACTGCCTGCAGCGCATTCTCTTCTGTTTCTTGCTCGACCTCGATCTGGTCAATCATCATGATCGCGTTGTTTACAATGATACCCACCAGACTGATCATGCCCAGCAGGGCCATGAATCCAAACGGTGAGCCGGTCAGGAGCATGCCGCCCACAACCCCGATCACAGCCGGAGGCAGGGTGAGCAGAATCACCCCCACCCGGCGCAGGGAATTGAACTGGACTATGAGGATAAAGGCGATCAGCCCCAAAGCCAGGGGCACGTTGACCAGGATGGACCGGTTGGCCTGGGCCGACTCCTCATGTTCCCCGCCATAGGCGATATCAAATCCCCAGGGCCAGTCCGTGGCCTCCTGCATCTCTCGCAGCCGGGGCCTGATCTGTTCATCCAGGATACTGCTGGGGAAATAGCCCGGGGCCACATCCGCCTTCACGGTCAAAGTCCGCCGGCAGTTGTGGTGACGGATGTTTCCCGGCTGCCAGTCCAGTCTGGGCGTGGCCACTTGGCCCAGGGACACGCTGTGCCTCTGGGCTGAGGAGTAGACCTGCACGCCGCTTATGCCCCCCGGATCCTTGCGCACACTCTCCTTTGAGCGCAGGATGATGGGGATGATGTCCTCTTCCTGCCGATACTCGCTGACTTCGATCCCGGAGAAATGACCATACAAAGACTGGGCGATGTCCTCGGAAGAGATCCCGGCCTTTTTGGCCCGGTATTGATCCACCTCCAGGACCAGCTTTTTGGTCCATTCTCCCCAATCGTCCCAGACCGAGGTCACACCTTCGAGATCGGCTATATGCGCCTCGATCCTGTCCCGCAGTGCGAACAGGGTCTCTTTGTCCTTCCCGGATATCCGGACCTGGATCGGAGCCCCCACCGGAGGGCCGCGCTCCAAAAGGCGAACAGAGGCCCGGCTGTCCGGAAACGCGGTCTGGATCTCTTTTTCTATCCGTCCCCGCAGATTCCAGGCCTGGTCCACGGTTTTGGTCTTGACCACACAAAAGGCATAGTTGGGCTTGAACTGCTCCGGCTCCATGGCCAGATACCAGCGGGGACCGCCGTAGCCGACAAATGAGCCGACGGACTCCACCTCCTTGTGCTCTAAAATCCACTCTTCCAGGCGGGCCATCCGGTCCCGGGTGGCCCGGATATCAGTCCCGTACGGCTGCCAGAAGTCAATGACCACGATCTCCCGCTCATTGGGGGGGAAAAACATGCTGGGCACAAAGGTGAATCCCCAGACAGCCAGGCCCATAAGGCAGACAACAGCCAGCAGAAACACCAGGGGGCGGGCAAGACACGCGGCCAGGCCAGAGGCATATGCGTTGCTCACCTTTGTATGCCTGCTCTGGGTGCGTCCTTGGGGCTTTGCGAGCATGAACGAGCTGATCAGGGGCACGAAGCTCATGGCCAGAAGCCAGGACATGAGCAGGGTGACCGTGACCACGATGAACAGGGAACTGGTGTACTCCCCGGTCATGGACTGGGCCAGGGGAATGGGCAGGAAGACGAATATGGTGGTCAGGGAGGCGGTGAGCAGGGGAAGCCAGAGCCTGTGCACAGCCTGGACCGCGGCCTTGGTTCGCTCCATGCCCTTGGACAGCTGAACCAGGATGTACTCGCTGACCACCACCGCGTTGTCCACCAGGATGCCCAGGGAGATGATCAAGGCCCCAATGGACACCACGTGCAGCTTGACCCCCAGAAGGCGCATCACAGCCACCGCCCCCAGCATGGCCATGGGAACCAGCAAGCCGGCCACCGCCCCGGTCCGCCATCCGACAAAGGCGAACATGACCAGGACCACAAAGACAAAGGCCTGCAGGAGATTGCGGGTAAAGTCCTGGATCGCCCCCTGGACATGCTCGGGCTGAAACATGAAGATCTCCAGGTCCGTGCCCACGGGAAGCATGGCCCGAAGTTCTGGCATTTTGTCCGTGATTTGCTGTCCGAGACGGACGATGTTTCCGTCCTCCACCATGCTCAGGGCCAGAAGGATGCTCTGCTGCCCCTGGTAGCGGACCATCTCCTGCGGCGGATCGGCATAACCGCGGGAGATATCGGCCACGTCCCCCAGCATGACCGTTTCCGGACGTCCCGGGATAGTAAGCATGGAGGTGCGCAGAGACTGCAGGCTGGTGAACTCCCCTGTGGATTCCAGGACCACCCGCTCCGGGCCGATCTGCAGGCTTCCGCTGGGCTGCAGGGTGTTTTGGCTCTGCAGTTGTGCGGCCAGCCGGCGGGGAGAAAGGCCCAGATTGGCCAGCCTGGAGTTGGAGAACTCTATAAATATACGTTCCTCCTGCGCACCGTGCAGAAGGACCTTGGCCACATCCGGAACTGCAAGCAGCTCGTCCCTGACCTCTTCGGCCAGGTCCTCCAGCTCCCGGTTGTCGTAGCCCTCTCCGGTCAGGCAGAGAAGAATGCCGAACACGTCTCCGAACTCGTCGTTGACCATCGGCCGCCGAGCTCCCTGGGGGAGAGCTGGAATCGTGTCCCGGACTTTGTTCCGCAGCCGCTGCCAGATGGGCTGCATATCGCTTAAGTGCTCGTAGACGTCCACATAGATGACCGAGAGCCCGGTCATGGACTGGGAGGTGATGGTCTCCACCTCCCCCATCTCCCTGATCCTGTCTTCAAGGGTATCCGTGACCAAGTTCTCCACCTTTTCCGGAGCAGCCCCCGGATAGGCGGTAATGACCACGGCCCGGCGGATGGTAAAGGTCGGGTCCTCCAGCCTGGGCATGCTCCAATAGGACCATACCCCGGCCGCAGCCAGGAGAAGAAAGAAGACCCAGGCCGTACGGGTATTCTTCAGGCACAGAGCAGCCAGATTCATGGCCTCCATCCCCCGCCGGCATCCATTACCCTGACCTCCATCCCTTCCCGCAGATGATGGACCCCGCGGAGGACAACGGTTTCGCCGCCGTCCAGGCCGGACAGCACCTCCAGACCATGCTTGGTCAGGGCCCCGATACCAACCTCCTGCTTGTGCACCGTCCCTTTCCCGCGGTCCACCACCCAGACATACCTGGACCCTCCGGCCTCTCCGGCCACGGCCTGAGCCGGAACCCTGATCCTCTGCCTCCGGCCTTCGGCCTGCAAAGCAACCTGGGCGGCCATCCCGGCCCGAATCCGTTCATCGTCTTCCTCCAGGACCAGGACCACGGGATAGGCGCTCAGGGCCCCGGCCTGGACCCCGAGCTCACTCACCCGGGCGGCGAAAACCTTGTCCGGCAGGGCATCGAGACGCACCTCGGCCCGATCTCCGGCTGCGATTTCAGAGATCACCCCCTCGGGCACACTGATGCTGACCTCGGCGGCATCCCCGGAGTTGACAATCACCACCGGCTGTCCGGCCTGCACAGTCTGGTGGATCTCCGCCGGAACCTCGGCCACCCTCCCGGCCAGGGGAGCGCGGAGCACGCAATCCGCAAGGTCCTGCTCGGCCTGCTCCAGGGCGTTGCGGGCCGCCTCCTCTCTGGCCTCCAATGCCGTGAGCCTCGCCCAGATCTGATCCAGCTCCCTGCGGCTGACATTTCTGGTCTCAAACAGGGATTTGACCCGCTCATAGCTGGACCTGGCCTCCTCCAGCCTGGCTTGGACCTCCTCCAGCCCGGCCCGGCGATCGGCAACCGCCCGCCGGTAGTCCCCGGCATCCAGGCGGGCCAGGACCTCTCCGCTCTGGACCCGATCTCCCCTCTGGACCCCAATCTCCCGTATCGTTCCCGGCTGCTCAAAGCTGAGCCCGGTCTGCACCCCGGCCTGGATCTGGCCGGAATAGGAGATCTTTTGTCCACCGTCCGGTTCAGCCACGGTCATGACCGCCACCGGTCGGGGCCGGGAAGCACGGGGGGAGGATTCGGATTCCGGCTGGCCGCTGCAGCCCGACATGGTGCATATCAAAACCACAAGGATGAGATGAGGGAATAGACGGACGGGAATGGTCATACAAACACCAATATGTTTGCGGTTTGAAGCAGGGGCCAAAGTTTCACAGGCTGCATCAAAGAACCGATTGCATACATTTTTGGCATCCGGGTCTTGGCATCATCCGCGGCCATGCCGCCTCAATCCTCAGCCTCGACTTCTCTGCGCAGTCCCTGCAGCCAGCGGCTCTTTTGCTCATCTGTCTTGGTACATTCCATCCAGGCCATGGCCCGCTGCAGATCCAGGAGGTCCCGGGCGTAGGCATACCGGGAGGCGGCAAACCGCTGCTCTTGCACATGCCATTCGTTCTGGGCGTCCAGCAGCTCCAGAATGGACACCTGACCTTGGGCGTACTTGTCCTGGATGATGTGCAGATGCTCCTCCGCCTGGCTGCTGGCTCTGCGGCTCAGGCGCATGCCGGGCAGGGAAGCGGACAGGGCATGCACTGCACTGCGCACCTGCTGCTCGATGAGCTGCCGTACACCCGCGTACCGGCTGTGCAACCCGCTCACTTCGGCCCGTGCTTCCCGGATCTCGTATACCCGCCGACCGCCTTCAAACAGGGGGAGGCTGAGCTCGACCGCCGCGGACCATTCCTGCCGGTCCCGGTTGTCGCTCATGGCCTCCAGCTCGGTAGCCAGTCCTTGATATATCGGCTGATAGCCAGCCGGCTGTCCGGGGGCGGAAAAATCCACCCCCGGACGGTCCTCGTCGAATATCTGTTCAAACTCCAGGGAAATGCCGACCTTGGGCACAAATAGAGAGCGCTTCCTGCTTCCCAGCCGTATCTGTGCCGACCGCAGGGCTTCTTCCAGTCCGGACAGCTCCGGAGCGTTCTGCCCGGCCACGCGCAGGGCAAAGTCCGCCGCCCGGTTCGTATCCGCGCCGGAGTCCAGGATACCGGACAGGCCGCGGTGAAGGACGGAGGAGTCGAGCCCGCGCTCCGCATCAGCAGTAAGCTCCCAGCGCCTTTCCTGATCCGTCCCCATGGCCCGGTTCAAAGCCACCCAGGCCCTCTCCAGGTCCGATTCGGCCTGCAGGACCCGCTCCTGCTGCCTGGTCTGTCGCGTCTTCCAGCGCAGGACCTCTTCCGGCCCTGCATATCCGGCCCTGCGCCGGACCTTGGCCCAGTGCAGGTTGTCCTGGATCAGCTGAAGATTCTGCCTCTCAATCCGGGTCATGGACCGGGCCTGAAGCACCGCCCAGTAGTGCTTCCCCGCCTCGTGCATCACGTCCAGCCTCTCGGAGGCGGCCTGCAGTTCCTTGTGTTTGGCCTTGTGCCCGCTGGACCGGTAGGTGCTGATCACCGAATCGTTGAAAACCATCTGGCGCAAGGCGATCCGGCCCGAGGTCCTGTTCTCCGGGACCAGGCCGAAGGAGGCCTCGGCCCGGTCCTTATCTATGCTCCTGGAACGCAGCGAACCCTCTATCCGGGGCCAGAAGCCTGCGGCTGCCTGCCCGGTCTTGGCCTTGGCCGCATCCGATTCCACCCGCATGGCCTGCAGGTCAGGATGGGCCCGGGCCGCCCGGTGCATGGCCTGCTCTAGACTCAGGACGGGATGTTCAGCCTCCCCGGATTGGCCCTCGCCGGATCCGGAGCGCAGGATCTCCGCCTCCAGGGAAAGATCCAACCCGATATGAAACCCCACCTGCCCGGCGGTTTGGGCGTTGATGCACAGCCGGTCCTCTGTCTCCAGCCTGCCCGCAACAGCCTGCGGGTGTCTTCCCCAGAGCATCTCCCGGGTGTTCAAGGCCGTCCGCCTGGCCATCTGGACTCTGATCTCCGGCCTGGCCCCAGCCAGGGCCCCCGCCTGTACGTCCAGGCGCCCGGCAGCGGAAAAGGACGGCACACCCCTCTGATGTAGATACTCAAACAGCCGTGTCCGCTCGGCCAGGGTCAGATCAAGGCCGGGAGCGAGATAGACCGGCGAATCAGCACTCTCCAGAGAGGGATTGGGACCGCTGATCGGATGGACGCTGATCTCCAGCCCCAGTTCGCGGCCCATGCGGACCAGATCCTGCTCCAGACCGGGCACGGACTGCACAAGCCCGTCCTCAACCAGCACCCTGACCTTGTCGGATCCAAAGATGCGCTGCATATGCTCAAGATCCCGGCCTACACGCCCATGCTCGGCAATCAGCACCAGATCCGTCCCAGCCTGCTCATCAGTCTGTGCGGCCTCGTGGGGCACATCCCACAGGCTGACCCCAAGCACTGGTACAGAATGCAGGTCCAGTCTGGACGCAGCCAGGACAGCCAAAGGCCCAAAGGCCCACAGCATGTCCAGACCTGGATCCCGGGCTGCTGAGAGCAGGCTTTGCCGGGTCCGCCCCAGGTCCCAGCCCGGTGGCCTGTCCGGTATCCGCTCAAAATGAACTGTCCATTCATCTCCCATCAGCTCCCGGAACTCCCGGCGGGCCTGGACCAGGACCTCTTTTAGCTCCGGACCAGCTCCGGCCTGGAGCCAGCCGATGGTTACCGACCGCACGGTTGGAACTCGGTTTTGCTGCCGGGTATCCGCCCCTGGGGCATCGATCTCCCGGCTACCAGTTCCCTTTTCCTTGTCCTGCCCTGAGATCTGCCGGGCTGGCCCCTTGGCTCCAGCCTCCTCCCCCGCACCGCCCTGATCCGCCAGATCGACCACGATCCGGTAGGCTCCAGAACGCGGCGGGTCGGTGTCCAGAATGACCCCCTGTCTCTTCTTGCTTCCGGCCTGGACATCAAGACGGATCCCGTCCTGCTCTATGCGCACCCTGCGAAGCCTCCCCCGCGGCTTGGCCTCGATTACCTCCCTGGGCACGTGCAGCAGGACCCGGCTCATATCAATGCGCACCGTCCCGTTTCTCACCCCGGAAATACCCTCCGGCTTCTGTCCCCTGGCCTCGACCACGACCCGGGTATATCCGCGGTGCTCACCCACCCTGAATCCGAAGAGCTCTGTCTGCTGCGGATCAGGATCCGGACTCCCGGATGCATGCGATGTTTCCGCGCGGGCGACAACCCTGCGCACCGGCATGCGCTTTCCCTGGGGCAGGGAGGAAATACTCCGGAGATCGTCGCCTGCCCGGGATGCGGACGGGACCTCGCCGTCTGGGGACTGGGAGCTGTCTTCCCGGCCGGCGTTTTTGGAATCCACAGGCCAAAAATCGAGGATGACCCGGTAATGATCCGGCCGGGCATCCTCCTTGAGAACAACATTTTCTACCCACAGCCCTTGCCCGCCGGTATGCACAGTCACCGCCTGTCCTGACCCGCGTTCTTCGTGCCCGATGCCGGTGAAACAGGAATCAGGCGGAAGACGGGATGGCTCCCAGGCATCGGGCAGGTCCAGGGCGGTGAAAACGACTGGGTAGGTCGAGTTTGTCAGCGGCCCAATGGCTGTGGGCCGGGCCCCGCGGCAGGACAGGACAGCCCGGCTCGCCCCCTGGTGCATCCCAAGCCGGACATCCAGGAGCTGGGTCTGGGATGCACCCAGTGCAGCCAGGGGCCAGGTTGCAATAACCAGGCAGATGGTGAACAGACGCAGGAAAAATCCGTTTTTGTATCCGGTCATCAGCAGGTCCTTGCTCTGGGTAAACTTACCATGTACTCTAGAGTCCGGTAGATACCCTGTCAACAACACTAACCACCTTCTCTACCTCCCTCTTTGCTATGCTAAACTTCGTAGACGCTTCCCTGTATCTGGTCATCAGCCGCAGCGACTGCCGGGGGCAAAACATCTTCCATGTCCTGGAGCAGGCGGTCCAGGGCGGAGTGACCCTGGTCCAGCTGCGGGAAAAAGAGATGCCCACCCGGGACCTGGTAGCCCTGGCCAAAGAGATGAAGGCCTTTCTGGCCCGGCACAGCATCCCCCTGATCATCAACGACCGGGTCGGCGTCGCCCTGGCTGTCGGCGCGGACGGCGTGCACGTGGGCCAGGATGACATGCACCCGCTGGACGTTCGCCCTCTGATCGGTCCGAACCGGGTCCTCGGCCTGTCCATTAACACCGAAGAGCAGCTGCGCGAAGCCCGGTCCCTGCCGGTGGACTATCTGGGCCTGGGCCCCATATTCCCCACCCAGACCAAAAAGGACTGCAAGCCGGCCTTGGGACTCAAAGGCCTGGCCGCAATGTGCAGAAAAAAACACCTCCCTGCTGTGGGCATCGGGGGGATCACGGCCCGCAACGCCGCGCAGGTCATGGCCGCCGGAGCCGAGGGTATCGCCGTGGTTTCAGCCATATGCGGGGCGAACTCCCCCATGGATGCTGCCGCAGAGCTCAAGCGCTTGACCGCGGAATAACAATCCAAAAACCGCAGATGCCGTCATTTCCAGGCAGCAGTTGACAGCGCCTGGATCCAGGGATATGACTTTGTGAAAAAATTCCCTTAAGGAGGTCATGCGCATGAACTGTCTGATTTTCGGCCCCAACGGCAGCGGCAAGGGCACCCAGGGCTCCCTGGTCAAAGACAAACTGAACATCGCCCACATCGAATCCGGAGCCATTTTCCGGGAACACATCAATCAAGGCACAGACCTGGGCAAAAAGGCCAAGGCCTACATCGACAAAGGCGAGCTGGTTCCAGACGACATCACTATCCCCATGGTCCTGGAGACCTTGAAGGACAAAGGGAAGAACGGATGGCTGCTGGACGGTTTCCCCCGGAATATCGTTCAGGCCAAAAAGCTGTGGGAGGCCCTGCAGGAAGCCGGCATGAGCCTGGACTACGTCATTGAGATCACCCTGGACCGCCAGGTGGCCAAGAACCGGATCATGGGCCGCAGACTGTGCGTCAACGACCCCAACCATCCCAACAACATCTATATCGACGCGATTAAGCCGGATGGAGACAAGTGCCGGGTGTGCGGAGGCGAGCTGAAGGCCCGCTCCGACGACCAGGACGAGGCGGCCATAGACAAACGCCACGACATTTACTATGATACCGAAAGCGGAACTCTGGCCGCAGCCTACTTTTTCAAAGATCTGGCCAATCAGGGCAAAACCAAGTACATCGAGCTCGATGGTGCCGGAGATATTCAAAGCATCAAGCAGAAGCTGGCTGATCAGCTGAGCTGAACATCGCCCCAAACACCTTGTTCAGATACTCACAATCCCGCTTCGGCGGGATTTTTTTTATTAACCCACATGCCTGCCAAGGCGCAGGCACAGCCAAGCATACAAACGATTTCGATAGCGATAGCGATTTCGATTTGGATTATCCCAACTATTAACCAATAACAGTTCTTCATACAAACCCACATGCCTGCCAATGCGCAGACACAACGAAGCATGAAAATAACACATCCTGTAAAAACAAGACCTTAGAGCATTATTTTCATACAAAAACCCTCCGAGATCTCCATGCCACACATTGATCCCGATGGCGGACCGATCCTTGTCCTTGGCGCCACCGGCTACGTGGGCGGCCGGCTCGTTCCCCGCCTCCTGAACCTGGGCTATACAGTCCGGGCCGGGGCCAGATCAGTGAACAAGCTCGCCTGCCGTCCTTACAGCCAGCACCCGCGCATGCAGCTTGCTGCTGTGGATGTTCTGGACCAGTCCTCCCTGGAGCAGGCCCTGTCCGGCTGCCAGGCCGCCTACTATCTGGTGCATTCCATGCAGGCAAAGGGCGGGAGGTTTCAGGACCTGGACCGTACGGCGGCCTCCAACATGACCCGGGCCGCGGAAAAGACCGGTCTGAAGCGGATCATATACCTTGGCGGACTGGGCGAAGACACAGACGATCTAAGCGAGCATCTGCGCTCCCGCCATGAAGTCGGCCGCATCCTGCACCAGGGCCCGGTGCCAGTCACCTTCCTCCGGGCGGCCATCCTCCTGGGCGCAGGAAGCGCTTCCTTCGAGCTGGTCCGCTACCTGGTGGACCGTCTGCCGGTGATGACCACTCCCCGCTGGGTGTTTACCCAGTCCCAGCCCATAGCCGTCAGCAATGTCCTCACCTATCTCACCGGATGTCTTCAAGTGCAGGCCACCACCGGCGAAACCTTTGATATCGGCGGCCCGGATATCGTCAGCTACCGGGAACTGTTCGACATATACGCCCAGGAAGCCGGGCTGCACAAGCGGATCATCATTCCCGTCCCTTTGCTCACCCCCAAGCTCAGCGCGGCCTGGATCCACCTGGTTACCCCTGTCCCGGCCGGGATAGCCAAGCCTCTGATCGATGGGCTGCGCAACAGGGTCGTCTGCCGGGAAAACCGGATCCAGGAGCTCATTCCCCAGAACCTGCTTTCCTGCCGCCAGGCCATCCGCCAGGCCCTGCAGAAGATCAAGCAGCAGGAAGTGGACACCTGCTGGTCGGACGCCGGAGAGCTCACCCCCCCGGAGTGGGTGACCTGCGGGGATGCCTCCTATGCCGGGGGGACTGTTCTGGAGTGCAACTACACATCAACCCTGGCCACGACTCCGCAAGCCCTGTGGCCGTCCATCATCAGCCTGGGCGGAGAGAAGGGCTGGGGCTACGCAAATATCCTGTGGACCCTGCGCGGGCTCATGGACCGGATGATCGGCGGCATCGGCCTGGCCAGGGGGCGGCGGACGTCCACAGACCTGCGGGTCGGAGACGCTCTGGATTTCTGGCGGGTCCTGTCCCTGGAAGAAAACAAGCGTCTGCAGCTCATGGCCGAGATGAAACTGCCCGGGGAGGCCATCATGGAACTGGAGATAGTGGACCTCGGCCAGGACCGGTGTGAGCTCCGGCTGATTACCCGCTTTCTGCCCCGGGGGCTGTTGGGCCTTGCCTACTGGTACGGAGTCTACCCCCTGCACGGCCTGGTCTTTAAGGGCATGCTCCGGTCTCTGGCCAAAGCCACCAAGGCCACGATCATCCGCGGACCACAACCTTTTGACCGCAGCCGGGAGGTGTGCACCCTGCCGGACAAGCCACCCCAAACATAAATGAACAAAACATTCACCTGCCTCCTGCTCCTGGGGCTTCTCATACTGCCATGTTCGGCAAGCTCCCAGGACAACGAGAACCTGGAGGCCATGATCGGAGAGATGCTCCTGGTCGGCTTCCGGGGCCTGGAAGTGGACAAGACAAGTCCGATCATTGATGACATTGCCCAGGGCCGGGTCGGCGGGGTGATCCTTTTCGACTACGATGTGGCCCGGAGCAGCTTCCAGCGAAATATCGCCTCTCCCGGGCAGCTCAAGGCCCTGACCGCCGATCTTCAGGCCGCGAGCAAGGACACCCTGCTTATCGCCGTGGACCAGGAAGGAGGCAAGGTATCCCGGCTGAAGGAAAAATACGGCTTTCCGCCCAGGCC
Source organism: Desulfovermiculus halophilus DSM 18834 (assembly GCF_000620765.1). Lineage (NCBI taxonomy): Bacteria > Pseudomonadati > Thermodesulfobacteriota > Desulfovibrionia > Desulfovibrionales > Desulfohalobiaceae > Desulfovermiculus > Desulfovermiculus halophilus. The sequence goes on along the minus strand of NZ_JIAK01000017.1, from coordinate 60,833 downwards.
TTCCCAGGCCCGGCTTGGAAAACACAACCACCCCGAGCTGACCCGCAGGCATGCGGAGCAGACAGCAGCCGTCCTGGCCGAGATGGGGATCAACCTGAACCTGGCTCCGGTGGTGGACGTAAACGTCACCCCGGACAACCCGGTCATCGGCGGCCTGGGGCGCAGCTTTTCTGCTGATCCGGACATTGTGGTCCGCCACGCAGCTGAAGTGATCGCCGCCCACAGGGAGCACAATGTACTCACCGCGCTGAAGCATTTTCCCGGCCACGGCAGCTCAACCCGGGATTCCCATCACGGGTTCACCGATGTCACCGATACCTGGACAGAAAGAGAGCTCCAGCCCTATACCCGGCTGTTCCAGTCCCCGGACGCGGATATGGTCATGACCGCCCATGTGTTCAACGCCCGCCTGGATCCGAACTGGCCGGCCACCCTGTCCGCCGAGACCCTGGACCGCCTGTTGCGCCGGGAGATGGGCTTTGAGGGGGTCATCATCTCAGATGACATGCAGATGGGGGCCATCCGGGACAGCTACAGCTTAAAGACCGCCCTGGAACGGACCATCCTGGCCGGAACAGACCTGATCATCTTCGGCAACAACCTGGTTTATGAGCCGGATATTGCCCAGCGGTGCATACAGATTATCAGCGGCCTGGTCCGTGAAAACCGCATCCCAGCCTCCCGCATCCAGCAGTCCTATGAGCGGATCCGGCAGCTGAAAACCTCCCTGCAGAACGGCCTGCTCACACCTAATCGCTCAGCCCTCCTTCCCAAAGTTCAGGGGGCCTTGTCCAGCGAGGCGGTAACCAGCCATTTTGCTCACAGTTGGCGATGAGCCCCGTATTGGGGCTGATACGCTCACACAACCGCACAGGAACTGACCCATGTCCCAGACAGCTTCTGCACCCTGCCCGTATGACTGGTTTTTCTTTGATTTCGGCGGGGTGATCGCAGAGGAAGGATTCGTCAACGGCCTGCGCTCACTGGCCCGGGCCGAAGGCATTGACCCCGATTTCATGCTCCAGACTGGGATCGAGACGGTCTTTGGCACTGGATTCGTTGTGGGCCGAACGGATGAAGCGGCTTTCTGGCGGGAACTGCGGGAAAAAACCGGCCTCCGGGCCGGTAACGACCACTGCCGGGAGACCATTCTAAACGGGTTTGTCCTTCGACCCTGGATGCTGGAGATAGTCCGGCGGCTGCGCAGGTCCGGGCGCAAATGCGCCATTCTCAGCGATCAGGTCGGCTGGCTGGACATCCTGGAAGAACGGCACGGGTTTTTCCAGCACTTCGACCGGGTCGTGAACAGCTTCTATCAGGGGAAGAGCAAGCGCGATTCCAGTCTGTTCACCGATGTTCTGGAGGCGGTCGGAGCTCAAGCAGAGCACGCATTGTTTGTGGATGACAGTGAGGGCAATATCCAACGAGCATCCGAGCAGGGGCTGGCCACGATTTTATACCGATCCAAGAATGATTTTCTGCACCGTCTGCAGAGGTTGTGTCCGATCCCAGAAGATCCGTGACCGGCGAACGCAAGGAAGGATCTTCAACAAATCCACAGGCTACGGCGAAGAAGCGCAAAGAAAAAGCCCGCAGTCAGTGCGGGCTTATACATCTGTATGTCTGCGGCTGTCCCCGGCCCTCATAAACCGCTGGGCAGCATGCAGCTACTGCATCTGGGCCATCTTGTTCACAGCCTTGTTCAGGCGGGACACCCTGCGATGGGCGTTGTTCTTGTGAATGACTCCCTTGCCTGCCGCCTTGTCCAGAACTGAGTTCGCCCGCTGCAGCGCCTCCCTGGCCTGATCCAGGTCATTGGCCTGTACAGCGCTGCGCACGGCCTTGACTGCATTCTTCACATGGCTCTTGACCACCCGGTTTCTGGACCGGGCCTTCAGACTCTGGCGGTGCCGTTTCAGGGCCTGCTTAGTATTTGCCAACCTGCATTACCTCCTGCACTTGGAATCTGTCTATACATGGATTGCATTGTTGCGGACGAAAGAGTTATCTGTACGCAACAAGCGCTGTCTTTGTCAAGTCTTTGGATGCTTGTACCCTCTGACTCCCCTGCCCCCGGACATGGCTGCATCCTAGATCTGCAATGCGCTGAAATCGGCCAGCACGGACAGGCGGTCCACCAGGCTCTGCAGCATGTTCAGCCTGTTCTGGCGCAGGCTGTGATCATCGGCCATGACCATGACGTGATCAAAAAAGTCGTCCACCACCGGCCGCAACTCCCGTAACAGGGCGAACAGCTGGTCAAAGTCTTCCTCGGCCCACAGCTGTTCCCACCGGGGCTGCATGTCGGTCAAGGCCCGGGCCAAGGCCTTCTCCTGGGGCTCGGCCAGCAGGTCCTCCCGGTATCCGGCCCGCAAATCCACTCCGGCCTGGTCGCCCTGCTTGCGGATGATATTGTCCGCCCGTTTAAAGGTCAGCACAGCCTGATCGAAATCGCTTTCCCGGCTGAATCGTTCCAGGGCCTGAAGGCGCTGCTCAAAGGCCCACAGATCGTCGAAGCCCACATTCAAGGCCGCATCCACAACCCGGGTCCCAATCCCCTGCCCAGTGCACAGGGCCCGGATGCGATGGGCGAAAAACTCCCGCAGAGCGCTCAGAGCGGCTTCTTTGTCCAGCTTCCAGGCCACCCCCTGATAGGCGTCAAACGCCCTGTCCAGGAGACTGTCCAGGGAAAAGCGGAGCCTGTGCTCCCAGGCCGTGCGCACAATACCCAGGGCCTGGCGCCGCAATGCATAGGGGTCCTGGGTCCCGGTGGGGATCATATTCAGCCCGAAGCACCCGGCCAATGCATCCGCCTTGTCCACAATGCTCAAGTACGCGCCCACCAGGCTCGCAGGGACCTCGCTCTCCGGACCGGTGGGCAGATAATGCTCGGCTATGGCCTGGGCCACAGGATCCGGGTCCCCTTTCTGCCGGGCATAGATCCCGCCCATGATCCCCTGCAGGTTGTCAAACTCGCCGACCATTTCAGACACCAGATCCACCTTGGCCAAGGCCGCCGCTCGCACGGTGTGGGCATGGACATCCCGGCTCTCCCCTTCGGTCAGATACGCCGAGACCTGCTGCAAACGCCGGACTCTGTCCCCCATGCTCCCCAGGGGCCCGAGGAATACCACCTTGTCCAGCTCTGCCAGCCATTGCTCCAGTGTTGCCTTGCTGTCCACCTTCCAGAAGAAAGCGGCATCCTCCAACCTGGCCTTGAGCACCCGCTCCCAGCCTTTGCGCACCAGTTCCAGATCCTTCGGCTTGAGGTTCAGGGTGCACAAAAAAAAGGGCAGCAGGTTCCCCTGGGCATCCTGGAGGCCAAAGCTCTTCTGATGGCTCTCCATGCTGGTCAGCAGGACCTCTTTGGGCAGCTCCAGATATTGGCTGTCAAAACGGCCCAGGATGGGCATGGGCAGCTCTACCAGAGAGGCCACCTCAGCCAGCAAGGAGTCATTCCAGACCACACTGCCTCCTTCGTCCCGGGCCAGGGCGTCGCCCGTCTCCTGAATCATCTGCCTGCGCTCGTGGCGGTTGAGGATCAGGCTCCCCTGGTTCCGGATCAGATCGAAATACTCCTCCGCCCGGGGCACCTCCAAGGGCCCCGGACCATGCACCCGGTGCCCCCAGGTCTGCCGTCCGGCGTTCAGGGAAGCGATATGAACCGGGATCACTGTGTCGTCCAGCAGGGCCAGAAGCCAGCGGATGGGCCGGGCAAACAAAAAGCCGCTGGACTCCCAGCGCATCCGTTTGGGCATGGGCAGCTTGCCCACGATCTGGGCGCAGATCCCGGGCAGGATGGCCTCGGTCTTCTGGCCTCCGACCTGCTTCTGCACCGCAAGATACTCCCCCTTGGGGGTGTCCTGGATAAAGATGTCGGATTCGTTCACCCCCTGGTTGCGGGCGAATCCCTGTCCGGCCTTGGTCAGTTCACCGCTTTCGGAATAGGCTATGGCTTTTGGGGGACCGGTGATCAGCTCCGACCTGCTCTCCTGAATGGCGGCCATCTCCGCCACCCAGAGAACAAGTCGCCTGGGGGTTGAAAAGACCTGAACATCGGCATGGTCAATATGCTCCCGGGTCAAATGTTCCCGGGCCAGATCTTCCAGCCCCGCCTCCAGATCCGGCAGAAACCGAGCCGGCATTTCCTCCAAACCGATCTCAAAAACAAAAGCTGACATGTGGACAATCCTTTTCCAATCCTGATTTGCATTGGTGTGCACGCGGAAAAATCACTCCCCGACCTGCATCTCTGCACCGCCGCTCGGCCTCACCGGACCATGTGCGGCAGAAAGGTGACCACCTGGGGAAAGGCGATCAGTACCGCAGTCCCTGCAATCAGGGCCAGCAGGAACGGGAGGATGCCGATAAAGATATCCTGCAGGGATATGTACGGAGCAATGCCTTTGACAATATAGGCGTTCACTCCCACCGGGGGAGTGATGATGCCCATTTGGGTAATCAGCACGATCAGCACCCCGAACCAGATCGGATCGTAGCCCAGGTTGAGCACGATGGGAAAAAAGATCGGAATGGTCAGGGTGATCAGGGCCAGGGCATCGATAAAGCATCCGGCCAGGAGATAGATGGCGCAGATGGCGGCCATAATGGCCCAGGGCGGCCAGGCCAGCTCGGCGACCAGATTGGCCAGCTCCATGGACACCCGGGACAGAGCAAGAAAATGACCGAAAATGGTCGCTCCGGTGACCAGAATAATGACCATGCAGGAGACATTCAGGGTGTCGTTGACCGCCTTGGCGAAGTTCGACCGGCTCATCTTGCCCTGGACGGCCACAATGGCCAGAAGCAGGCATGAGCCCACCGCCCCGGCCTTGGTCGGGGTGAAGAAGCCGAAAAACATCCCCCCCATGACCAGCACAAAGACCAGGACCGTTTCCCATATCTCGCCCAGGGATCTGAGCATCTCCGACCACGGAAAGCATTCCCCCCGGCCCGCCTGTCCCGGATCCAGGGCACAGAAAACCCAGATGGCCAGCATGAACAGGACGGCTATGAACAGGGCCGGAACGATCCCGGCCAGAAAGAGCTTGCCGATGGAGATCTGAGTCAGGATCCCGTAAATAATCAGGATCACGCTCGGCGGCATCAGTGCGCCCAGGCCCGCCCCGGCGGCCACTGAACCGGCGGACAGCCGGTGGGCGTACTTGTAGCGCTGCATCTCAGGCAGGGCGATGGCCCCGATGGTTGCAGCCGTGGCTGTGGTCGACCCGCATACCGCACCAAAGGCGGTACAGGCACCGATGGTGGCCATGGCCAGACCGCCGCGGATCCCGCAGGTCCACTTATAGGCCATGTCGTAGAGCCGCTTGCTCACCCCGGCATAGTAGGCCACATAACCCATGAACACGAACAGGGGGACCAGGGCCAGTTCATATGAGGAGAAGACGCTGAAGATATCCCTGGACAGCAGGGTCAGGGCGGATTGGAGGCTGGTCAGATAGGCATAGCCCACGAACCCGACCACAGCCAGGGCATAGCCCACGGCCATCCGGGTGAAGAACAGGGCCACCAGGACAAGAACCCCGATACATCCAGTGAGCACAAAGCTATCCATGCCCGCCTCTTTGTCCGGCCCCCAAGACATCCCGGAGCATGGTCAGGCTCAGGACAAGGCAGGAGAGAGCCATGGCCTCCAGGATAAAATCCAAAGGCAGCCTCAGAGTGGTGGACACCTCCCCGGTCTGCCGCAGCTCCCGGGCATAGAGCACGCACTGCCAGGATACAAGACCGAAGAAGACAGCCGTGACCGCATTCACCGCCATATCATTTATCCGCCGCAGCCGGGGCGGCATCTTGGACCGGAGCAGATCAATGCCCACATGGGCCTTGTGCACATGGGCGGAGGGCAGGGCGAAGGCCAGCAGCAAGGCGGCCATGAGGCCCACCAGCTCTATGGTCCCCAATATGGGCCGCCCGAAGGCATTGCCCACCACATCCAGGCAGGTCAGGCCCATCATGGCCACCAGCAGCACGCCGGCAGCACGCCGCAGCCAGCGGACCAGAAAGTCAAGGGCCGGTCCAAACATGGCTCTCAACCCCATCACTCCATGTATTGGCTGTCAAAATCACCCTGCCTGTACTTTTCCAGACATTGACGCAAAAAGGACAGTGCCTCTTCTCCAGGCACCCCCTTGTCCTCGGTCATCTGGATGTAGGAGTCAAAGACCGGCTGAACGGCCTTGGCCCAGCGGTCGGCCTCCTTTGGTCCCTGGCCCAGGATGGAGTTGCCTGCCCGCAGGGTAAAGCGCACGCCCTCCATATCGCTTCGGTCCCAGGCCTTGCCGTGCTTGACCGCCCATTCGGCATTGATCTCCTCTATGGTCTCCTGAATCTCAGCGGGCAACGCGTTCCATTTTTGGGAGTTCATGACCACAAAAAAACCCACCGAATAGGCTGTGGAGTAATTGGCGGTGGTAAAATCCACGGCTTCCCCCATCTTCCAGCCTTGATGAGTCTCCAGGGGATAGACCGCTCCGTCGACCACACCCTTTTGCAGGGCCTGATACACTTCCGGCATGGGCATGGTCACCGGCACCGCTCCCAAGGCCTTCACCGTCTCGGCAACAGACCCAGGACAGCGCAGCTTGAGTCCTTTGAGATCCCCCAAGGAACTGACCTTCGTGTTCACCGTATGCATCAGTCCGGGCCCGTGGGCATGCAGATACAGGACCTTGACGTCGCTTAATTCATTCGGCTGGAATTTGTCATACAGTTCATTAAAGGCTGCGGTGGCGAACTCTCCGCTGGGATTGCCGAATGGAAGATTGATCACATCCATGAGCGGAAATCGCCCCCGGGTGTACAGCAGACAGGACATCCCGATGTCCGAGCGCCCGGTGACCACCCCGTCGTAGGTCTGATCGGCCTTGGTCAGGGTCTGGCCTGGGTAGAAATAGATGGAAACCTTTCCCCCGGTTCGCTCCTTGACTTCCTCGCACCACGCTTTAGCCAGCTTGCTCTGGACATGGCTGGGAGGAAAAAAGCTGCTGTAGGTCAAGGAATGGGATCCAGCCCAGACCGTGCCCGGTATACAGAGCCCCACGATCCATGCCCCAAGCAGCATCGCGCATACGGCTGTTTTCTTCATAGCCCCTCCATATGTATTACCCGGTTGGACGGCGTGTAATTGCTGCACATTCCTGCTCTGAAACCAAGGAGCTTCGGCCTTGGGCTGGTCAATCCTTCAAATGAAACTGACCGGGGATGCGTGCCCGGCTGGAACACGCGTCCCGCTTCCGACCCGGTTCTTCGACGTAGCTTGTGGATTTTTGGAGTTTGCCATCTCTTCTGTGTGCCCACTTTCGGCCTGATATTTTCTAAGCCCCGCCAAAGGGGGATCCCTGCCCCCTCCCGGCTACTCACGTGCAGGTCACTGCTTTCTGTGTCGAAGAGCCTTTTCTTTCTTCGGTTTCGTAATCGATATCGGGATCGATATCCATAAACTGAGGGTTCCTGCTGCACGGAATGACATATTCTTTCGATTTCGATAGCGATCCCGATTTCGATTTGGATTATCCCAACTATTAGCTCATAACAGTTTTTCATACGAAAGCTTATCATACACGTGAGTGCCGGGTTTACCGCTTTGCGAGCATCGGATATCCCAGCTCCTCTCTCTGGGCCGCATACAGCTTTGCCACCGACGAAGCCAGATGCCTGACCCGGGCTATATATCCGGTCCGTTCGGTAATGGAGATCGCCCCCCGGGCATCCAGGAGATTAAAAAGGTGGGAGCACTTCAGGCAGTAATCATAGGCCGGCCAGGGCAGCTTCTTTGCGCACAGCTGCAGACACTCGGACTCGCTGGCGGCGAAAAAGTCGAAGAGCATCTGGGGGGTGCTTTCCTCAAAATTATACTTGGAGTGCTCAAACTCGCCCTGATGATGGATGTCTCCGTAGGTGCAGTGATCGTTCCAGGACAGATCATACACCGATTCCCGGCCCTGCAGATACATGCAGATCCGCTCCAGGCCATAGGTCAGCTCCAGGCTGATCGGCTCCAGATCGATGCCTCCGACCTGCTGAAAATACGTGAACTGGGTAATCTCCATGCCGTCCAGCCACACTTCCCAGCCCAATCCCCAGGCCCCGAGGGTCGGAGACTCCCAGTCGTCTTCCACAAACCGGATATCGTGCTCCGAGGGATCGATCCCCAGGGCGTACAGGCTCTGGAGAAAGATGTCCTGGGCATCGTCCGGGGCCGGCTTGAGGATGACCTGGTACTGATAATAGTGCTGCAGACGATTGGGATTCTCCCCGTACCGGCCGTCCGTGGGCCGCCTGGACGGCTGCACATACCCGGTGTTCCAGGGTTCCGGACCAATAACCCGCAAAGCGGTCGCCGGATGGAAAGTGCCCGCCCCGACCTCCACATCATAGGGCTGGTGCAGCATACATCCCTGCCCGGCCCAAAAACTCTGCAGGGTCAAAATAACATCTTGAAAATGCATAGCTCCGCTCCGATCTGATAAGACTTTCAACTTTTCTGGGTCACACCCGGCGGAATCGGCCCCTCGTCCATTGCAGTCCGGTATGGTGCTGCACGAAAAAGTCCAGCACCTGCCACAGATTGCTGTCTCCCGGCTTCGGCCTGCCGGTCCGGGCCCATTCCTCAGGGCTCCCGCTCAAAAACAGACCCAACCTGCTCAGATCCAGGTTGTCCATCACCCCGGCTTCGGCCCGCTTCCGGCATCCGGCGCACAGCGCATATCCCCCTCTCCAGGAGAAGCTGCCGCTTTCCATGGAGGACAGGGAAACTCCGCAAACTCCGCAGAGGTTCACCTCCGGAGCATATCCGTAGGTACAGGCCAGCTTGGCTCGAAACAGAAGGGGAAAGGTGGCCGGGACGTCAGGTGCTGCATTGAGCACGTCCAGTGCGGCCAGCAGGAGGTCAAAGACCGGCTCAGCCTGATCCGCACCTGTGTGCGCACCTTCCAGGAACTTGATGCAGTTCACAGCCATGCCCATGCGCTGCATGTCCCGGTGCAGCCCGGCGAAGCGATGAACCAGGGTCCCCTGGCTCAGGGTCAGATACCGGCCAGACCTCGGCGCCTCAAGATCAAGACGCACATGATTCAGGCTGTCCAGGCACCCGGTGAAACGCCGCCTGCTCCGCCGCCCGCCAAAGGCGAACCCGGTTTCAATCCCCCGAAGCGGAGAAAAAAAGCGGACCCAGCAGTCGATCTCCCGGAAGGTCCCTACGCGCAGGATCACGGCCTGCTCGCCCCTGCTCTCCATTCTGGACATGGTGGTCTGCGCATCCGGCGGCGTGGACCCGGCCCCGGGACCTGATTACGGAAAGCTCAGGCTGAGGACGTCGCCAGACGTGGCATCCAGGGGGTAGGCCTCTCCGTCGAAAGTGAGCTGAACCCCCCCTGCATTGCCCAGCTTCAGGTCCAGGCTGTTGTCAAAGCGGAAGGTCACCGATTCTCCGGGGCGCAGATAGAGGTCCCGCTTTTTGGAATCAATGGTCGCGCTCATCCAGCAGGCTTCCGTGGCCTGAATCTGCAATGCATGGCCTGTCTCCGCCGCACTCGTGCTCCCGCCGGCATCCTGCCGCCCGGATCCAGAGTCGGCAACTGGCGTCTCCGCATCCTGTTCAGACCGGGCGTCCTGGGTGCCGGCAGCAGCATCCTGCTCCTGCACCGCAGACGAGCCATCTATGTTCAACGGCTGCGTGGGCTCTTCGCTTCCTGCCTGCCTGGTGTCCTGTGCGGCAGCCTGATCTGGATCTGTATTTTGGGTTCCGGGTATATCGTTTTGCTCCCCGGCCTCTGAGCCGCTGCTTTCCCCGCGATCGCCCTGTCCGTCCCCGGCGTCAGCATTCAGGGAAGCGGCATCCAGGGATGCGTTTGCATCGGCTGGGCCAGATGCCGTTTCTGACTGCGAGGTGGACTGCATGGCTTTTTGTTCCTCTGCCGGACCCACGAACAACCCATACGCCAGCCAGGCCAGGACGGCGAGGAGGACAACGGAAACCAGGACTGAAATCAACGGCCACTTGCTTGAGCTCCGGGAGGAGGTCAGCTCCTGCTGCAAATGCTCAGTCTCGTCCTCAAACTCCTCATCGATTCCGGCCTTTTGGGCGAATGTTCCGGCCAGCTCATCCGCGTCCAGCCCCAGACATTGAGCGTAGTTCTTGATAAATCCCTTGGCATAGACGGGATGGGGCAGCTCGTGTATTTCTCCAGCCTCAATAGCTTCCAGGCTGCTCAAGCTTATCTTGGTCTTTTGCTGAATATCCTCCAGCGAATGGCCCTGCCTCTCGCGCTCTTCTTTCAGGTATGCGCCCAGCTCGGAGTAATCCATGGCATATCCTCACCCACTTTAACGGTCTGCAAAGAGGCCGTGTTCCATCTGCTGCTCGCCAGCTTCAGCCCGTCTGTTCGAGCCGAAGGTCGATGACGGCTTTTTCCCTCAGCCCCTGTATGTATTCTTGGTACCTGTCCTCGAGCTTTTGTCCGTATATCTGCTGCCGGATCTTGTCCTTGACCGCTTCGAACGGCTGGACCTGCTTGTCCGCCACATCCTCAACAGCCAACAGGGCAGCGTTGCCTTGCAGGGAGAAGACCGGGGTCATCTGCCCGGCCTGCAGCCCGTCCAGCATGCGCCGCCAGTCCGGCTTCAGATCTTTCCATTCAAAGCTGCCCAGCCTGCCGCCCTGGTCTGCTCCAGGCCCCTGGGAGACCGAAGCGGCAGCCTGGGCAAAGCTCATGTCCCCGGAGGCTACGGCCCGCCGGACCTGCTTGACCCGTTCCCTGCTGGGATGGACGATGATCCGCAGCCCCACTGTCTTCGGCCGCCTGAATTGGTCTTGGTGCTTGTCGTAATACGAGCGCATCTCGTCTTCGGCCACGACCACCTTCTGCCGCACCATGCTGCTCAAGACCCGGTTCTTTTTTATCTCATCCCGCAGGGCCTGCCGGTACTCCTCCATGTCCATCCCCTGATCCTGGATGGCCTGTCTGAGCTCGGACTGGCTGAGCCCGTTCTCCGACTGTATCTGATCGATCTGATTTTGGACCTCAACGTCTGAAACATCGATCTCGAATTTGTCAGCCTGCTGCTTTACAAGGGTGTCATTGATCATGGCCTCCAGAACCCGGCGCTGCATGGCCTGGGATCTTTGGCCTTCATCCCCACCGCCCTGCTCCATGCCCGGGGCGTTTGCAGAAAGCTGCTGCTGCAGCTCATGCAGGGTGATGATTTCTCCGTTGACCACGGCCACAATCCTGTTCACCAGCTTGGCCGGACTCGCACCGGCCGCAAGGCATATCAACAGCCCTGTCATCAGAATTCCTGTCCAGAGAGTGCGCATAGCTCCTCAGTGGGTCGATATTTCCTTTTCTCTGTGCTCACTGTCCTCAGCCAAGACAGCACGCCCGCCGGAAAGCTCGTCCAGCAGCCGGCCTGCCTCTTGAATGGCCCTAGAGATACTTGCTTTGTCCTCAAAGCGCAACTCCAATTTTGCCGGCGGATCGAACTTGACCCGGTCCTGATGGGTGTGCAGCCAGGCCAAAAAATCATCAGGATTCAGGGGTCTTGCGTCCTGGGCCCAGTGGATGACTATCCGATTGGTGAACAGGTCCGCCCGCTGGACCTGCAGGGCGGCCAGCCTGCGCTTGATCTTGAGCACCGCGGCCAGGTTGTGCACCGCCTCAGGCAGGGCCCCGTATCGATCCTGGAGATCGGCCATCCATTCCTCAATCTGGGCATCGGCATGGGACGAGGACATCCCCCGGTAGTACTGCAGCCGTTCCTGGGGGTCGGGCACATATGTTCCGGGGATGTTGGCCTCAAAGGTAATGTTCAGTTCCGGATCGGTCTCCTGCTGCAGCGGCTCTCCCCGGACTCGGCGGACCTCCTGCTCCAGCATCTCCAGAAAGAGGTCCAGCCCCACCTTGCTCATGGTCCCGGACTGGGATTCGCCCAGGATGTTGCCCGCGCCCCGCAGGCGCAGGTCTTCCATGGCCACCTGGAATCCCGCCCCGTGATAATCCATGTCCAGGATGGTCTGCAGCCGTCTGGCCGAGCTCTTGGGAAGATGCTCCACCGAGGGAACGACAAAATAGGCATAGGCCTGGGCGGCTGAACGCCCAACCCGTCCCCGCAGCTGATAGAGCTGCCCCAGGCCGAACATCTGGGCCTGATCCACAATCAGGGTATTGGCCCGGGGGAAATCCAGACCGGACTCGATAATGGCCGTGGTGACCAGAATGTCCACCTCCCCGTGCCAAAAGGCGTGCATGGTCTCTTCCAGGTTGCGCTCGGACATCTGCCCGTGGGCCATGGCCACCCGTGCGTCCGGAGCCAGAGACTGGACAAACTCCTTGACCCGGGGCAATCCCTGGACCCGGTTGTAGACCCAGAAGACCTGCCCTCCCCGCTCCAGCTCCCGCCGGACAATCCCCCCCAGCATACCCTGCTCCCGCTCGACCAGAGAGGTCTGCACCGCCTTGCGCTCCTGGGGCGGGGTCTCAATCACGCTCAGCCCTCTGATCCCGGACAGGGAGAGCTGCAGGGTGCGCGGGATCGGAGTGGCGGTCAAGGTCAGGACATCGATGGTCTGACGGATATTCTTGAGCTTTTCCTTGTGCTTGACCCCAAACCGCTGTTCCTCGTCCAGGATGAACAGCCCCAGATTGGGGATGTTCACATCAGCCGACAAGAGGCGGTGGGTGCCGATCAGGATATCCACCTCCCCCTTTTCCGTTGCGCTCAGGATCTTCTTCTGCTCCCTGGGAGGAACAAATCTGCTGACCATCTCCACCCGGACCGAAAAGTCCTCCATGCGCTGCTTAAAGGACTGATAATGCTGCTCGGCCAGTACCGTGGTCGGACAGAGCATGGCCACCTGCTTCCCGGCGCTCACGGCTCGAAAGGCCGCCCGCATGGCCACCTCGGTCTTTCCGAACCCGGCATCACCGCAGATCAGGCGGTCCATGGGCTCCTCTTTCTCCATGTCCGCGAACACGTCCCTGATGGCCTGTTCCTGGTCCGGAGTCTCCTCAAAACCAAAGGTGGTTTCAAACTCGCGCAGAAGCTCCTGGTCCGCGGCATAGGAGTACCCCTTGGCCACCTTGCGGTAGGCATACATCTGGACCAGATCGTGAGCAATGGCCTCCAGAACCTTGCGCACCCGCTCCTTGGTCTTGGCCCACCGGGTGCTGCCCAGGCGGTCCAGGGCCGGGGTCGCGTTTTCCGGCCCCTTATACTTTTGGACCAGATTCAGGCGGTCCACAGGGACATAGAGCTTATCCTCGCCTGCATAGAGCAGAACCAAATAGTCGTTCCCGGTCTGATCAACCTGCATCCTGGTCAGTCCGGCATATTGGCCCAGGCCGTAATCGCGGTGGACCAAAAGATCGTCGGCCTCGATCTCTTCCAGTCTTTTCAGCCCGGCGAAATCCTGGTCCCGGGCCCGCCTTTTCTTCCCCGCCCCAGGCTGAGAAGGCTGCAGGACATCTTCGGACAGAATGCGCACATGATTCCATTGCAGCTCATATCCGCCCTCCACATTTCCCAGGAGAGCGAAGACGCCGCGCTGATCAGCCTGATATGCGGTGTGGACCACAACCTCCTCTTCAGCGATCAGCTCCAGGAAGCGGCGTCTGGAGTTCTGGGTATGAAAGACAAGCAGGGTCTGATTCGTGGTCCGGGACCAGTCCTTGAGACTCTCCACCAGGGCCCGCCAGGGACGCTTGCGCTGCTCCGGCTGCCAGAACAGATCCTGAAAAGCGGCGAACCGCCGTTCCGCCAGGGCCAGGGTGCCTTCCCGCTCTCCCACCGGCAGGGACTCAAAGAGGATCTGGTCTTCATCCAGCCAGGTCTGCCGCGCCCTGGAGGCGGGCTGAAACACGCACTGCTCCGGCCAGCGAAGGCCCTTGGATTCTTTTTCCTTGTGGATATACCCTTCCCATTCCCCCTCAATGCCCTCCATCCGGGTCCGGGCCTGACTGGCGTCCACAAGCAGGAACCTGGCCTGTACAGGGAGCCATTCCCGGAGCGGGGTGCTCCGGGGATAGAACAGGCCGGGCCAGATAAGGTGATTTCCGCTCTCCTGAGCGGTTTCCAGATGGGATCGAGTCGGCTTGTCCAGACTGCCGATGGTCCACAGATGCGTCCAGTACTCCCGGGCCTCCTGCCAGGCCTGATCCTCAAGCACCGCAGGGGTGCAGGGCAAAAGGATCAAATCCTGGAGTTCCTGCTTGGAGCGTTGGGACAGGGGGTCAAAGGCCCGTATGCTCTCCGCCTGGTCTCCGAAGAACTCCAGACGAACGGGCCAGGGATATCCCGGAGGGTAGATGTCCAGGATGCCGCCCCTCCAGGACAGCTCGCCCACGCGGGTGACCATGGAAACGCGCTCGAAGCCCAGGGCAATCATCTGTTCAACAATCAGCTCCGGGGCAAACTCCTCCCCCGCGACCACCTGCAGGGCCTCCTGGTCCAGGACCCGGGGCGGGGGCCAATAGGGAAGGAGATTGTCCAGGCTGAGGATCAGTCCCTTGTTGCCTGAGCCGTGGCGCAAGGCATACAGGACGGCCCAGCGTGTGGCCCATGCGCTGCGCTCCTGCTGCCCGGGAGGAAACGGGGGCAGACTCAGCCAGTCCTGCTCCCAGAGAGGGCATTCCGGCCGATCGGCGGACAAAAGGGAAAGCACAGAAGAGATCTGGGTCAATGTTCCGTGATCCGGAACAATGAGAACCACATTCCGGCCCTTGTGCAGCTCGTGCTGGGCAACAGCCGCCTGAGTGGCCGGTCCACTCTTGTGGATAATGATATTGTCCTCAGGGAGCTGTTGTTTCAGTTTGGGAGGTATAAACACTCAATCGTTCCTTGCACCTAAAATCTGGGGCTTCGACGTAGCTTGTGGATTTTTGGAGCTTGCCGTCTCTTCTGTATGCAATTCCACTTTCTGTGTCCAAGAGCGTAAAATTTCCAATGGTCGGCCCATGGGCTCCGCGGCCCGGCCCCCGCCATGCATACCGCGCTCAGAATCCCAGATCAAGCCCTGCGTGCGGCGGCCTCATTTCGCCTCGCACATCGCGGGTTGCAAATTCTTCCACAATAGATCATACTTTTGTCAGTACCGAGCCAAAGCATGTCGTTGAACCCTCAAAGGAGGAAGTTGGTTGATGGCCCAATTTTTTCCCTACTTTCAAAGCGTCTCTGTCACTGATCAAATCAAGACCCTGCCCAATGAGGAATTGTTGGATTTCTGGGAGGAAACCCAGTACATGGACACCTACTCCCAAAAGGACAGCGAACAGCTTCCGTTTTTCAGCCTGGAGTACGAGCGCGCCGTCCTTCAGGAACTGCAGCTGCGCAGGTGCATGGGACATCTTGAGTCCAGATGATATGCCCATGGACCTGGGAGCTTGTACTGATTTGAACGTACAAACCCCGAGGTACTCGGGGTTTTTTATTTGCACTGTCCAGCCGGAGGCAAAAGGATCATACGTTCGATCCCATTGATCAGCAGCCCCCCCGGCCGGTCCAGACTGCCCAGCTCTTTTCCGGGCCGCAGGCTAGTAATCACTGTCCGGCCCACCACATGCCGCCCTTCTCCGGACCACCAGCTCCGGGTTGCAACCCCCCACATGGTGTGCCAGATCACTGGCCGCCCCCGATGCTCCCCGATGTAGAGCATGATATGCCCCGGCTTCCAGAGCAGGGTTGCAAAGGGAACCCCCAGGTCCATAATCCGCTCTTCCTTGGCCCGGGGCCCAAGTCCGGAAAGATCGATCTTCTGCCCGGCTTGGGCTTGCCGGGAGGAATTGCGCGGCATCCAGAGACCGAAGGGGACAAACAGGTCCCGGATGCTCGCCGAGCAATCCCTTCGGGCATGCAGCCCTCCCCAGCCGTACAGCTGGCCGATCATCTCCTCGGCCACCCGGGCGACGTTGTGGGCACTGAGCTGTACTGGAAACCGCCGTGCGTCCTGAGCAGGAACCATCCCAGATTGAATATCCAGTCTCCCGTTCGCGCCCCTGGCTGGAATCATGACCTGCCAGCCGTCTTCGGTCTTTGCCTGGATCGGGAGCAAGGATCCTATGCAGGCCGTACTGCAAAAGGTCCCTTCAGGGCCGGTTAACGGGACCCGTTCCGCAGTCACTGCCACCAGCGGGGCCGAAGTCATCCGTTCCTCCTGCTTCGGGCCGACCCAGGCCACATCCTGGGCCCGGACCCATCCGGAGACCCAGCTGGTTTCGACCAGAAGCCAGGCCCTGTCCACTGACCTGTGCACAACATGGACCGGAGTCCCGGTCCACAGGACAGAATTCTGCATCATGTCAAAAGGATATCCCTGTCCAGCCTGATCCGGATCGGTAAAGACAGGCTCCCGGGTGGGGAGGACCCGCACATCGGTGATGTTCACCGTAATTCCGGACCGGTCCAGGGAAGGAAAGCCCTCTTTGTCTGCATTGGCGGCCAGGGAGGTGAACCAGCCCTCCGGATAGGGCAGCCCCTGGGCCGCAAACAAAGTGCGGCCTGCAAACTCCTCCACCCCCCAGTACAACTCGTCCCTGGAATGCAAGGCCCCTTGTGTGGTCCAGGGCAGATAATGCTTGGCTGTATACGCCCCGGCCAGCTTCGCCCCGCTCCGGTCCAGGCCCGGCGGCCCTTCCCAGGTGGTGCGGTCCGCATACCGGACAGGATTTTGAGGCACTGCGGCCAGGTCGGCAATATGCCCCGGCTGCGGGGCCCGGGCACAGCCGTTGAGCACAACCGCGAGCAGGACGAGGGCACACACAACCACCGGATGACGCCCCGCCCTGGAGATCCGAGTCATAGCCGCCTCAATTTGTGTTGACAAAAGCCGTCTCGCCTTCGTAAAGCTATTCTGTAGGAATATTTTTCCTTGGTGAACAAAAACGCCGACTGCACACAGTAGAGATGGCAAATTCCAAAAATTCACAGGCTACGTCAAAGAACCGAATATGTCATTCGGAGCAAGAGGAACCCTCAGCTTATAGATTCGATTTCGATCCCGATAGCGATTACGAACCCGAAGAAAGAAATTCCCAAAAAACAGATGCACCGGCCGCTCATTCTTCGCAGCAGTGATCCTGAGCGTTGACCATTGTACGGCCGGGAACAAGAAGGTTGTGTATGCCCAAGCCCATCACCGCCACGTATCGACTGCAATTCACCCCTGCCTTCACCTTTGCCCACGCCGCTGAGTTGAGCTCCTATCTGCACAGCCTCGGAGCCAGCCACCTGTATGCGTCGCCTGTGTTTCAGGCCGTGCCCGGGAGCACCCACGGCTACGATGTGGTCGATCCGGTGCGGCCCAACGAAGACCTGGGCGGACACCACGGCTTCCAGGAGATGATTCAGGCCCTGCAGGCCAGGGAAATGGGCATTGTTCTGGACCTGGTCCCCAATCATATGTCCATTAACAGCTCCTTGAACCGCTGGTGGTGGGACGTGCTGGAAAACGGTCCGGCCAGCAGATTCGCCTCCCATTTCGACGTGGACTGGGAAGCCTCTGAGGCCTCCCCTGCCAACCGGATCCTGTTGCCCGTGCTCGGCGATCACTACGGCCGGGTCCTGGACCAGGGAGAGCTGCAGATCCAGCGCCGGGAGCATCTCTTTCTGGCCTGCTACTTTGAACACGAGCTCCCCCTCGCTCCCCGCTCCCTGGTCCACATCCTGCAAAGGACGGCCCAGCGCCTGGGTTCCGATGAGCTGGCCTTCCTGGTTGACTGCCTGCACAATCTCCCCCTCCCCACGGTCAAGGACCGCAAGACCCGCAAGCGCAGGCACCGGAACAAAGGGGTCATCTTTCGATACCTGCAAAACTTTCTGGAGGCAACACCCAAGGCCCCAGAGACCATGGACGCGGTGCTGGCCGAAATAAACAACGACCCGGAATCCCTGGACCAGCTCCTTGAACAGCAGAACTACCGCCTGTGCTTTTGGCGCCTGGCCGGACGGGACATCGGATACCGCCGTTTCTTTGACATCAACACCCTGGTCGGGCTCCGGGTGGAGGACGAGGAGGTCTTCTCCGACACTCACTTTTTGGTCCACCGCTGGCTGAATCAGGGTTGGATCGACGGACTGCGCATCGATCATCCGGACGGGCTACTGGATCCGGAGCAGTACTTTCGCCGCCTGCGGAACTACAGCCCCGAGGTCTGGATCCTGGCTGAAAAGATCCTGCATCCCGGGGAACGGCTGCGCTCCTCGTGGCCTGTGCAGGGCACCACCGGATACGAATTTTTAAATACGGTCCTGCATCTGCTCATAGACCCCAAGGCCGAACCGGCCTTGACCGATCTGTATACAGACCTGACCGGCTCTGATGCCGGGTATCACCAGGTCCTTGAGGTCAAGAAACGGATGGTGATCCAGGAGCTCTTCGGCAGCGACGTGCACCGGCTGTGCGACGTCCTGCGCTCCATCTGCATCAAGGACCGCCGCTATCGGGACTTCACCCTTCCGGAGCTGGAGGCGGTGATCGTTGAGATTGCGGTCCAGACCCCGGTCTATCGGACCTATGTCCGGGCCGAAGGTGGACAGGTAGACCCCGAAGACCGGGAGATCATCCAGGGTGTTTTGGAGCGGGTCCAGACGGCACTGCCGGAGGCGGACCCGGAGCTTGTGCAGCTGATCCGCAAGATTGTGCTCCTGGACAAGACCGGGGAGCAGGAATCTGAGTTCGTCATGCGCCTCCAGCAGCTCACTGCTCCGGCCATGGCCAAGGGAGCGGAGGATACCGCCTTCTACTGCTACAACCGCTTTGCAGCCGTTAACGAGGTGGGCGGCGACCCGGGCAGCCTGGGCCTGCCCCCGTCCACGTTTCATCAGGCCATGCAGGAGCGCCTGCAGAACACCCCCCTGGCCATGTCCGCCACCTCCACCCACGACACGAAGCGCAGCGAGGATGTCCGGGCCAGACTGGCCGTGCTCTCCGAGATGCCCGCAGCCTGGGCCGAGCAGGTACAGACCTGGGTGCAGCGGCACCGGAGCTATAAGACCCAGGACTGGCCCGAAAACAATATGGAGTACCTCCTGTACCAGACCCTGGCCGGGGCCTGGCCCCTGGACCAGGAGCGGATGCACGGATATGCGGAAAAGGCGGCCAGGGAAGCCAAGACCCACACCTCCTGGACCCGGGTCAATGCGGAGTACGAAGAGGCCCTGCACAGCTTTGTCAGCAGCCTGTACCAGGATGCGGGCTTTGTGGCTGAGCTGGAGGCATTGGTCCAGGACATTGCCTACCCGGGATATGTGAACAGCCTGGCCCAAACCCTCCTCAAGCTGACCTGCCCCGGAGTGCCGGACCTGTACCAGGGCACCGAGCTCTGGGACTTCAGCCTGGTGGATCCGGACAACCGCCGTCCTGTTACGTACTCCACCCGCCGCGACCTTCTGGCCCAGATCGAACGCCTCACGGCCCGGGAGATCATGGACCGGACGGACGAGGGCCTGCCTAAGCTGTGGCTGACCCGCCAGGGCCTTTCCCTTCGGCGCCGGCTGCCGGAAGCCTTCGGTCCGGCCGGGAGCTATGCCCCTCTCCGGATCTCAGGGGAAAAGGCCGAACACGCCCTGGCCTTTGCCCGGGGCGAACATGTGGTCAGCCTGCTCACCCGGCTTCCCCTCACCTTCAACGGCAGGTGGGAGGACACCACCATATCCCTGCCCCAAGGCGGCTGGCGTGACCTTCTGACCAACACCCGGATCCAGGGCGGAGATCAGGCTGTCCGAGGCCTGCTCCAGCCTTTCCCCGTGGCTTTGCTCCTGCGGGAGGAGTAACCCCACAAGCGAGGGACAAATGCCCCGCGCCGTTTACCTCCGGGACACACCACCCGGCGCCTCGTTCGCAGCAACACCTGCCGGCCTCCGGGCTTTTGTTCCTCTCTCACTGGGTATTTTCATGGCTCTTGACCCAGAAATTGGGATAATCCAAATCGAAATCTGGATCGCTATCGAAATCGGAAGAATCTGTCATTCGGTGCAGCAGGAACCCTTGGTTTATGGATATCGATCCCGATTTCGATTACGAAACCGAAGAAAGAAAAGGCTCTTCGACCCACAAAGCAGTGACCTGCACATAAGCAGCCGGGAGGGGGCAGGGATTCCCCTTTGGCGGGGCTTAGAAAATACCGGGCCGAAAGTGGGCACGCAGAAGAGATGGCAAACTCCAAAAACCCACAGGCTAGGTCGAAGAACCATCTTCATCTGCCTGCTCGCCCTCTTCCGGCTCTGTTTCCTCCACAGTCAGCTGCAGGACATTGGGCGAGACCCGGACCACCCGCACCCGGTTGTTCGGCAGGTGCACCGAGTCCCGGGAAAGAAAGACCGTCCTCCTTCCCGCCGCCGCCTGGCGCAGGCTGGTTTCCACCCAGACATTCTTTTCCGTCAATGTGCTGGCCTCCTTGCGCATCCCGCGCACTGTCACCTGGACCTGGGGACTCGCTGGATCAACGATCTGTAGTGTCCTGGGCACATCTTGTATTCGAACCGGAACTGCGAAGGTGCGTTCAAAATCCTGCTGCCCGGCCAAAAGAAGCCAGACCAATCCCACGCCCAAAACCGTGAGCAGCTTCAGGTGCCAGCGGCGGGTCACCCCCAGCAGCAAACGCCCCAGACGCTTGGTGTCCCCTTCTTTCGGATATCCGGCAGCCTCCTCCAAAACAGCTTCCAGATCCTTTTCACTGTCCATTCGCTGCATGTGGCCGGCCCGGGCCACAGACACCTCGCCTCGTTCCTCGGAAACAACCAGCACCCAGGCATCACAGCGTTCGCTCAAGCCCATGGCCGCCCGATGCCTGGTCCCCCACTCCTTGGGCAGTTCACTCTGGGTGCTTAAAGGCAGAAAGCTTCCGGCCCGGGTAATCCGTCCGTTGCGGATCAGGACCGCGCCGTCGTGAAGCGGCGAGGTGTGCTGAAAAATCATGTTCAGGACTTCAGCTCCCGGCTCGCTTGCCAGCTCCTGCCCTCCTGTTATCCAGGTATCCACCCGTTCCATATTCTCAATAATGATCAAGGCGCCCACCCTCTGCTCCGCCATTCTAAAAGCGGCCTGGACGCACTCCTGAATCCAGGCCCGGGATTGCGGAAGGCGGCGCAGGCCCATGGCCTGCAGAGGGTTCACCCGCTCCAGAACCTGCCGGATCTCGGATTGAAAGACCACAATGAGCAGGATGATCAAAACCTGCCAGAAGATCTGAAACACCCAGGTGGTCAAAAAAAGACCTCCGGCTCGGGCGGCAGTGTAGACCACTCCCAGGAGCAAAAGGCCGATCAAGGCCCGGAAGGCCTTTGTGCTCTGAAACCAGACAGCCAGATGATAGACAATGACCGACAGGAACAGGACGTCCAAAAGATCTGGAAGACGAAAGTTGGCCAGCAGGGCCCACAGTGTTTTCATAGTGTGCTCATCCTCTTGTGCAGGAAAGTGGGCTGGTGGTGGATCTGTACTTGACCGGGTGGGAGAATGATCACCCCGGTTTCACCCCCGACTGGTGGAATGATACGAAGGCTCTCGGTCCGAGGCAATACTCTCGGCTCCTCTTTGCTGCAGAATGACGCTCCTCCAGGCAAATGGTCTCGTGTATCTTTTTTGGTTCCTCGACACAGTATGAGTTATTAGTTAATGATTATCAGGATCTGATTGGATAACCACTCCCAATCGGTATCGAAATCGTTTGTATGCCTCGTTAGCGCAAGCGTGCCTGCACCTTGGCAGGCATGTGGTTCGTGTATTGAAATCTGAACCTGTATCCGCCTGGTCCAAGCATAAGCCTTGTCCTGTGCAGGAGTCCGGCCATGAACAAAATTTTTATCGGCACAAGCGGCTGGAACTACAAGGAATGGAAAGATTCGTTCTACCAGGGTGTCCCCCAGAAGCGCTGGCTGGAACAGTACGCATCCACTTTTCAGACCGTGGAAATAAACGCCACCTTTTATCGCCTGCTCCAGGCCAAGACCATGCAGCAATGGATCGAGCGCACCCCGAAAGGCTTCATGTTTACCGCCAAAGGCAGCAGGTACACCACCCACACCAAACGGCTGAAAGACCCTAAACCAGCGGTGGACAAACAAAAGCAGAATCTCCAGCCCATGCGGGGCAGACTGCAGGCTATGTGCTGGCAGCTTCCAGCCGGATTGCACAAGAACATGGACCGGCTCCAGGCCTTTGTCCTGGCCTTACACCACTGGCCCTGGGTCTTGCATGCCGTTGAGTTTCGGCATACCTCCTGGTTCGATCAGGAAACGGCAGACTGCCTTTCAGCTCATAATGTGGGTGTCTGCATCTCCGATGCCGCAGATTGGCCCAGGTGGGATGCAGTGACCTCCAAGCTCGTCTACATCCGCCTGCACGGAAACCGGGAAACCTATCAGTCTGCGTACACCTCCCAGGAGCTGCAGTCCTGGGCCGACTCCATCAGCGCATGGGCGGCCCACGGACGTACAGTGCACGTCTACTTCGACAACACCGGGTCAGGAGCGGCAGTGGACAATGCCCGGGAGCTGATCTCCCGGATGCCCTGAGCCGGCTCCGGATTTACTTTCCCCAGCTGCTCTGCTATGAACCACGTAGAGTGATATGCATTATAATTTCTATTCATGGAGGTTTGCCCCTATGCTCAAAGACGGAGAAAAAGGTGCCATTCTGCAGCGGGACAAGGAAACCTACGCCATTGCCCCCCATATTCCTTGCGGGGTGGTCAAGCCCGAGACCTTGCGCAAGCTGGCCGACGTGGCTGAAAAATACGGCTGCGCGGCAATGAAGATAACCAGCGCGGCCAGAATAGCCCTGGTCGGGCTCAAGGAAGAGGATGTGGACAATGCCTGGCAGGAGCTGGGATTGCCCCCGGGGGCTGCTGTCGGTGTATGCGTGCGCAGCGTCAAGGCCTGCCCGGGAACTACCTTTTGCCGCCTGGGTCAGCAGGACAGCCTGGGGCTGGGCATGCAGCTGGATGAACGCTACCACGGTATGGAGCTGCCCGGAAAAATGAAGATCGGGGTCAGCGGATGCCCGAATCAGTGTGCCGAAACGTGCATCAAGGATATCGCCCTGGTGGGCAAGAAGAAGGGATGGACAGTGATGGCCGGGGGCTCAGGCGCGGGCAAGCCACGGCTGGCGGATGTTGTGGCTGAAGACCTGGATACTGACCAGGCCCTGGCCCTGGTGGACACAATCGTCCAATATTTCAAGGACAATGCCAAGAAGAATGAGCGGATGGGCAAGATGATGGATCGCATCGGGGTCCGGGAGTTCTGTTCTGCAGTATGTGGCCGCTAAGGCCCGCACTCAAGGTCTGCCCCTGCAGAATCGGTCTGGCCTTTGTCCGCCCTTTCCCCGGGGAAAGGGCGGACAAAGGCCAAACTATGCACTGCGGCTGATCACCACCACGGCTCGCCTTCTTTAGGGTTCGGCTCCGGTCGCCCGGCCAGGCCGCAATACCCGGTCTGCTCTTGGGGATACTTGTGCTTTTCGTTGTGCCGCCAGGCCATGCATTTGCTGCCCTTGCACTGCACGGTCTCTGTACCTGAGGACATGATCGGGCAAATCCTTTCCTGAGCATTTTTCTCCGGCATCAGCATACACAGCCCCTCCTGGATCAGATTCTCCAAGCACACTCTCCAAACCTTGCACGGATTGTACCTTTATGCAGAAAGATTGTGTCCCTGTCAAGGAGTTGGAATCCCAGGGGCAAACAGCTCTTGTCGACCTTGTTCCGATCTCAGGGTCCAAGTGCCGAAAAGCTCAGCTGGCCCTCACCGCCAGGACATCGGCCTTGGCGGTCATCTCCCCGCCGGCCCACAGCTCCACCTCCACCTGCATCGATTTCTTTCCCTCCGTGACCACCCGGCCTTGAAGCATGAGCTCCATATCCATGGGAGTCGGCCGCACATACTCCACAGTCATTTTTCGAGTCACGAACATCGTTTCCGGGGTCTCCACCCCGGGGTCCAGATAGCGGGTATTGTACACGCCGACTGCGGTCCATATCCCATGGCAATCCAAAAGGGTGGCCGCTATGCCTCCGTTCAGGACTCCGGGAAACGCAGTGTGATGTGCTTGGGGGCGAAATCTGCACACAACCGCATCGCCCTGCACATAGCTCTTGATCTGCAAGCCGGAAGTGTTATCCGCTCCGCAGCCGAAGCACACTCTGGCCGGATGGCCTTCAGGAAGCTGATCCTGCAGCGACAGCTCGTTTTCCATCATTCTCGTCTCCTCTCACGTATTCCATTCCCTTTGCAGCGCCTGATCCGGCTGCTCGTGGCATTTGGACCCAGCACGGTCAGGCCGCAGGAACATCTATGTCAATGCCTGCCACCTGAACGGCTTTGACCGGACAGGCCAGCTGGCACTGACCGCAGACAACGCACAGCTCGGGATCGAACAGAACCTGCATTGTGCTCCGGTCCATGTACAAGGCCCCGGTCTTGCAGACCGCAGTGCAGGCCCCGCAATGCACGCATCTGTCCTCGTCCCGCCTGACTCGTTCACTCAGGACCTCCACCTTGACCCCCTCGGACTCCATATAGGCCACGGCCTGGTCCAGCAGATCCAGCTCGCCTTCCAGCTGCAGAATGAGCCGCCCCTCCTGTTTGGGCAGGATCTTGGCCTCCAGGATATTGAACAGGATATCGTAGCGCTTGATGGTCCGGGATATGACCGGATTGTACATGACCTCTTTCTTGAAGATCAGAAGAACATTTTTGGAAACAGTCTGCGAACTCATGATTTTCCTCTCGTCTCTCAGTGCGTATCTTGTATTTCGGCTCTTCGACCCAGAAAGTGGAATTGCATACATAAAAGTTTGCCGTCTCAGGTCCTTACCAGCTGCACATCTCCTTGAACAGCCAGATTATCGCCCAGGATCAGAACCGCCCCCAACACACCGGGGATATTCAATGCGTATGCGAGCGCCTTCTCCAGATCCTGCTCAGATCCAACCAGATTGGCCGCCCCGGTGGCCACTGCATCGGCCAGGCAGGCGTCCTGGGAAACAATGGTTGCCGCATCCGCCCGCCCCAGACTGTAGGAGTGCCCGACCGTGCCGGAGGAGGTGCATACTGCGACCGGGGTCTGGGCAGGCTCCACAGTCAGGCCTATGGCTCCGGACAGCCTCGAGCCCCCGGCATACAGAGACATCGTCCCCGCCTCCTGCAGGCAGAGGTAGATGTCTCCCCCGTTTTCCACAATCACCTCTCTGGACCACCTCTGCAGGCCGCTTCCCACCCACTGGGCAATGGCCCCGGCCACCGCGGCCATTGGTCCGGTCCCGGCCAGCTCCGAGGCCCGGTGCATGGCCGTGAGCATGGGATGCATCCCGCGGACCCCGGGCACCGGGGTCAGGGATTCCAGAAACCGGGGCTGGCGCTGGATGTGCTGTGTGAGCACCTTCCGCAATTCACAGACTTTTTTCTGGACCCAGAAGGCGTGATTGCCCTGGGTGCGAATATACAGATCCGTGCTCTCAACCCGTACCCGGTAGGTTTCCCAGCGCTCACTGGAACTGAAGGTGCGATAAAAGCGGGGCTCACAGCTCACAAAACCGCCTGCCTGGTCATTGTGCTGATTGGACCACCCTGCCGGGCTGCACTACTTGCCCACCTGGGGGTACATCTCCGGATCAAAGGCAACCGAGGGCAACGGCAGCTGGGCCTGGCCCAGGGTAAAGCCGTCTCTTTGGATCCAGTCCTTGAGTTCTCCGGCAATCCGTCTGGCCATGCTGTAGCTGGCCATTGGAGCTGTGGGCACCTTCTTCCCCTCCAGTTCCACCTCGCCGGACTGCAGCTGGGCATAGCTCACCTCGCCCACTGATCGGCTGATATTGTTCGGATAATCGATCCCGTAATCGATCACCTGGTACCAGATATCCTTGTTGCTCAGCCCGGTGAAATAGGCCATCTCTTCATTGATGATCGGAATGGGCACCCCCAGCCCGACCATCAGGGAACACCCGTAGCCGGCCAGTGACGCCCCGCGGATGAACTCAGCCGACATCTGCTTCATGTCCCCGGTCACAGCCAGGGTCCCGGCCCCCTCCTTGACCTCGCCGTTTGGGGTGCGCTTGGCTTCCGGATCGTGCTGGGTTCCCTGCCAGGTGACCGCTCCCACGCCTCCAGCCAGAAAAATCTTGGTCCCCACCCCGATGGTCCAGTAGAAAGGATCGTTCAGCATGGGGCTGAGCTGACCGGCCGTGGAATAGGTCACGTTGCCCATGTTCGGGCGCAAAATCCCCATGTACGTGTATATGGTCCGGTCCGAAAGGTTGGTTGCGCAGTTGTAGTTCTGGTACGCATTGCGCGGGTTGTACAAAAAAGCGTTGCGCAGATCGTTGATGGTTATATCCTGCTCGTATTCAGTCAGCGGATAGCAGTCCGTTCCGTATCCAGTGGCCCGGAAGGCGACCGTTTTTCCGGCGATCAGATCCTCAATCACATGCCCCCCGCCGTAAGCGAACCGCCCGGGGTGGACCAAATTCAGAGGGTCGTTTTCCTTGACCTGGGCCGCTCCCAAAAAACAGTCCACCGCAGCTATTCCGGCATAGGCCTCGACCTGATTGAACCACGTCTTGGAGGCCTTGATCTTGGGCTTGGTGTGCCCGAAGTTGATAAACGCCCCTGAGGAGCACATGGTCCCAAAGGTCCCGGTGGTCACCACATCCACCTGCTCATAGGCCTTTTTCGGTCCCTGATCGGATACGATGTCCACCATCTCGTCGGCAGTAACCACCACCGCCCGGCCTTTGCGGATCTTGGCATTGATTTCATCGATGCTTCGCTTGACGCGTACCTCACTCATGCCGTCTACTCCAGATTGTGTTCTCCAAATTGAGGCCCAATCCCCGTCCACCTACAGCACTCCAACGAAAGGTATAAGCCACATGCCGTTTTCGTCATTGCCCGGCCCAAATCTCGGAATACATCGTAATTTGACTCCCCGGGCAATCTAGTGGAAAGCTTGTGTAGCTTTATTGCTCTTTTTATCGTCAAAATACCTGGATTCCCGCTTGCGCGGGAATGATGAAAAAAACGAAGTTTCGTTGGAATGATAGAAAGTGCATCGAGAGCTGTACCGTGCACTGCTGTGCCGGACAGGTAAAACCGCAGGCATACGGCGCCTCGAAGATATCCAGGGTTCGGGCAATTGACAACCCCACGTTGGGCACGTACGCACATTCCAGTCTCGTTGATTGCCCAGAGCAGACCGCAGGCCTCTTTCCTGCGCTTGTTCCACAAACCTCACACAGCGAGCTCCTCCATGCCAGACGACAGCTCTGCCCAGCTCACGCTTTACGACGCATTCCTCCTCTCCTACAAGCAATACAAGACCCAGCCGGCATGCATCTACCGGGCCGGAGGAGAGGAGTTCACCGTCAGCTATGAAAAGCTCTTCGCCGATGTGCTTTTGCTGGCCAAGGCCTTTCGGGACTACAATATGGTTAAGGGCAGCAAGGTCTTCCTGCTCTCCGACAACCGCTATTCCTGGCTGGTCACCGATCTGGCCCTCATCTCCCTGGGAGCGGTGAGCATCCCCAGAGGAAGCGATACCCCCGCCCAGGAAGTCGAATACATCCTGGATCACTCCCAGGCCGACTTCCTGATTGTGGAGACCTCCTCTTTGGCTGTTCAGCACGCAGACCTGATCGCCTCTCGAGCCCTCAAGGGGATATTTGTCATTGACGACGACCAGAGACAGTTCCTGCCTCCCACTATCCTGACCTATTCCCAGATCCTGTCCGACCGCAACATCTCCCCCCACGACGTTCGAACCGTTCTGTCCCAGGGGCGGGACCTGCGGCCCAACGATCTGGTAACCATAATCTACACCTCCGGTACCACTGGACTGCCCAAGGGGGTCATGCTCACCCACGCCAATATCATGCACAATGTTGTGCACCTGCCTTCCCTCATCGCGGTGAGCAGTAATGACCGCTGGCTGTCCATTCTTCCATCCTGGCATATCTTTGAACGCACCGCAGAGTACATCGCCCTGGCCCACGGCTGCTGCCTGGTTTACTCCTCGGTCCGCACCTTCGCCGCAGACCTGGCTACGTACAGACCCACGGTGGTGGCTACCGTGCCCCGGGTCTGGGAAGCCCTGTACACCAAGGTCAACTCCACATTGAAGAAGAGCAGCCCGCGTCAGGCCAGGCTCTTTTCCTATCTGGTGAATATTGCTGCGGCATTTCGGCGCAACAGGCGCATTCTCCGCAAACAGCTCCCCCGCTTTTCCCGGCCCAACCCGTTGGCCGACCTGGGACGGCGGGGCTGGGCCGGAATACAGATGGTCCTTCTGGCCCTTCCCTATCTGGTGGCCAGGAAAAAGCTTTCCCTGGTCCAGGAAAAGTTCGGCGGCCGCCTGCGCCTGGCCATCAGCGGCGGGGGGAGCCTGCCGGCCTATCTGGACGAATGGATCGACGCCGTTGGGATCCGGATCGTCAACGCGTACGGGATGACCGAGTGTTCACCCGGCATCGCCGGCAGGGGACTGGACTGCCATGTATTCGGGACCATCGGCCCGCCCTTTCCTCTAACCCAGATCCGGATCGCCGACGACAACGACCGGGAAGTGCCCCCCGGCCGGGAGGGCGAGATCCAGATCAAGGGGCCGCAGGTCTTCGGCGGCTACTTCCAAAATCCCGAGGCCAACGCCAAGGCCTTTACACCGGATGGGTACTTCCGCAGCGGCGACCTGGGACGCAGGACCCTGTCCGGAGAGCTGGTCATTACCGGCCGGGCCAAGGAAATCATTGTCCTCTCCAGCGGGGAAAACATCGATCCCACCAATATTGAAGCCACCATCACCCGCTTCCCCTTTGTCCAGGACGCTGTCCTGGTCGGACAGGACAAGAAGGGGCTTGGGGCCCTGATTGTTCCCGATGTGGAAAAGATGCGCGAGTTTGTGGCCGAAAAGATGGATCAGCCCGACCCTGATCCGGAGCAGATCCTGCAGGACCGGCAGATTTTGGAGCGGGTGAAAAAAGAGATCAACAAGCTCCTCAACACCAGGACCGGATTCAAGTCCTACGAGAAGCTGCAGTCCATCCACTTTCTCAGCCAGGACTTCAAGCTTGGGGAGGAGCTGACCAACACCTTCAAGAAGAAGCGTCACGTCATAGAGCAGAAATACAAGGACATTATCAACAGGTTGCTCAAATAGGATGAGACCGGTACGATAGACAGATATGATTATCCTACAGACAACCTTTACCTTGAGATACGCCTATGCTTCGTGAACTCGGATGCGATCCGCCCAGCCTGAAGAACGATATTATCCGGCACATCCGGCTTTCGCTGGGCAAGCGCCCTGCGGACTGCAGTGACCGGGACTACTATCTGGCCCTGAGCTACGCCTTGCGGGACCGGATGCTGGAACGGATGCTGGAGACCGAGGACCGCTACCGCCAGGCCGATGCCAAATCCTTGTACTACCTGTCCATGGAATACCTCATCGGCCGCTCCCTGGGCAACAATATGATCAATCTGGGCCTTTTCGATGCCTGCCACCAGGCCCTGACCGCCCTGGGAGTGGACCTGGAAGAGGTCCGGGAACAGGAAGTGGATGCCGGCCTGGGCAACGGGGGGCTGGGCCGTCTGGCCGCCTGTTTCATCGACTCCCTGGCCAGTCTGCACATGCCCGGATTCGGCTACGGCATCCATTACGAGTTCGGCCTGTTCAAACAGATCTTTGACAACGGATGGCAGAAAGAGAAGCCGGACCATTGGCTGGACGAATGGACCCCCCTGGAGCTCCCCCGCCCGGACCAGGCCTGCTATATCCCGGTCTATGGCCGCGTGGAGGACTTCACCGACCATACCGGCCAAAAACACCCCATGTGGCTGGACTGGAACGTCATTGTCGGTGTGCCCTACGATATCCCCATAGTCGGCTATGGCGGGCAGTCGGTGAACTATCTGCGTCTGTTCGCGGCCCGGCCGTCCACTGAGTTCGACATCTCCATATTCAATGCCGGGGATTACTTCCGGGCCCTGGAGCAGAAGATCGAGTCGGAAAAGATCTCCAAGATCCTGTACCCCTCTGACACGTTCCGGGAAGGCAAGGAGCTGCGCCTGCTCCAGGAATACTTTCTGGTGGCCTGTTCTCTGCGGGACATCGTCCGCCGCTACCTGGTCCGGTATCAGGACTTCAAGGTCTTCTCGGCCCAGGTGGCCATCCAGCTCAACGACACCCATCCGGCTCTGGCCGTTGCCGAGCTGATGCGCATCCTGGTGGATGAATACGCCATCAACTGGACCCAGGCCTTTGAGCTGACCAGACAGACCCTGGCCTACACCAACCACACCTTGCTTCCCGAAGCCTTGGAGACCTGGCCGGTGGATCTCCTGGAGCAGCTCCTGCCCCGGCACATGCAGATCATCTACGACATCAACGCCTTCTTTCTGGAGGAGGTGGACAAGAAATGGCCGGGCAATCCGCACCGCAAAAGCCGCATGTCCCTGATCCAGGAGACCCCGGAACGCATGGTGCGCATGGCCCATCTGGCCATCGTCGGCTCCCACGCCACCAACGGGGTATCTGTCCTGCACACCGAGCTGCTCAAGTCCTCAGTTGTCTCTGATTTCTATGAGCTCTGGCCCGAGCGCTTCTCCAGCAAAACGAACGGCATTACCCAGCGCAGATGGCTGCTCAAGAGCAATCCCCTTCTAGCGGACCTGATCACCCAGGCCATCGGCTCCAAGTGGATCACCGACCTGGACCGGCTTCAGGACCTGGAGCCCTTGAGCACTGACACCGGCTTTCAAGACGAGTTTCTGGATATCAAGCGCAGGAACAAGCAGCGCCTGTGTGCGCTCATCTCAGAGACTGCCTGGGTGGAAGCAGTCCCGGATGCTATGTTCGACATCCATGCCAAACGGATCCATGAGTACAAGCGGCAGCTGCTCTTTCTCATGGCCATCATCCATGAGTATCTGCAAATCGTGGAGGACGGCGTCTTCCCCTCATTTCCCAAGACCTGTGTCTTTGCCGGCAAGGCCGCCCCTGGCTACACTATTGCCAAGAGATTGATAAAGCTTATTAATTCCGTTGGGCAGGTCATAAATTCCGATCCCAGGGCCAAGGGCATGATCAAGCTGGTGTTTGTTCCCGACTACCGGGTTTCCATAGCCGAAAAGATCATTCCCGCCGCCACCGTCAGTGAACAGATCTCCACCGCCGGCAAGGAGGCCTCAGGAACAGGGAACATGAAATTCGCTCTGAACGGGGCCTTGACCCTGGGCACCCTGGACGGGGCGAATATCGAAATCCAGGAAGAGGTGGGGCAGGAGAATATCTACATCTTCGGACTGACCAGCTCGGAAATTGCCGAATACCAGCGCACCGGAGGCTACAACCCGCATACTGTCTATGAACAGAACCCAAGGCTGCGCCGGGTTTTGCAGGCCCTGAGCTCCGATCGATTCTGTCCCCGGGACCCCGGCCTTTTCCATTGGCTGCTCCCGTATCTCATGGACAGCAACGATCAGTACTTTCAACTGGCTGATTTCGAGTCCTATATCCGGACCAGGGAACACCTGGCCGCGGACTATACCCACACCAGGGAATGGACGAAAAAGGCCATCTTGAATATCGCCAGGATCGGGCGGTTCTCCAGTGATCGGACCATCCGGGAGTATGCCCGCGACATTTGGGACCTGCATCCGGTCCCGCCCAGTGCCGGTGGTGTATAGGGGCAGCTCCCAGGAAGGTCCAAAGCGCAGCCCAATGCGCTCTTCTGCCCGGCAGGGTACCGCTCGTCCCGCCCGTGTTCCGGGGGGACTTGCCCCTGACGGTTTACCGGAATATGTCAAACCAACAGTGAAGGGAGTATTCGACGTGAATGTTGAATTTGTAGAACACAACGGAGTCCTGGTCGCGTTTGTGTTGGCCGATCAGATTGATGCATCCTCGGCTGGAAGCTTTCGGGACAATATCCTAGGCAGGATCGAAAACGGGTACAAGCGCATCGTACTGGACCTGACCAAGGTGGATTTTATCGACAGCTCCGGGCTGGGAGCCATCATCTCGGCCCTGAAGCGGCTTGGTGAGGACGGCGACCTGGCCATCTGCGGAGTGAACGAGCCGGTGATGAGCTTATTCCGCTTGACCAGAATGAACAGGATCTTCAATATCTTCAATACACAGGAAGAGGCCGTGGCTGCCTTGAGCACCAAAAGCTCCTGAAGGGGTCCGGGGTCCGCTGCCCGCTGACCCTCTTTCCCTGCTTACCCGGACTTCTTGCGTCTCTGCCAGGCCCGGGCCAATAGATTTTTGGCCTTGGTCCATTCCTGTGCGCTGAGAGTGCCCCGCCGGTGCATCTCCCGCAGCTCAGCGGTCAGGGTTTCCAGGGTATACGTGGTGCGCAGATAGCCCCGGTCGGCAGCCATGCGGCTCAGTCTGGTCACTGCCTTGTTTCCTGCCGCCTTGGCCCATTTGTCCCCGTAGGTGCTGGCCGCCATGGCTAGCACCTTCATTATCAGCACCTTTCGTATGGACATTGCTCCCTCCGTTCCTTCCCGCCAATATCAATCCGGCCGCACCGGATCCGCAGATTGCTGGAGCCGCAGCTTTTGGGCGTAGATCCTGGCCTTTTCCATATAGTGCTGGGCGCTGCCCGTGATCCGGGCCGTCTCCTGCTCGGAAACCTCCCGGACCACCTTGCCCGGAGTGCCGAAGACCACGGAGTTGTCCGGGATCTCTTTTCCTTCCGGGATCAGTGCCCCTGCCCCGACAATGCAGTTGGCCCCGACCCTGGCATTGTTTAAGATAACCGCATTGATCCCGATCAGGGAGTTCTCCCCGACCCGGCACCCGTGCAGGACGGCCTTATGGCCCACAGTAACACCCGCCCCTATGCTCACCGGGATTCCCTCATCCGTGTGTACCACGCTCCCGTCCTGGATATTCGTCCCCTGGGAGATGGTTATCAGGTCGTTGTCCCCACGCAGGATGGTCCCGAACCAGATGCTCGCGTCCGGCTCCAGCACAATGGAGCCGATAAGGGCCGCATCCGGCGCAATGAAG
This sequence comes from Desulfovermiculus halophilus DSM 18834, assembly GCF_000620765.1. Lineage (NCBI taxonomy): Bacteria > Pseudomonadati > Thermodesulfobacteriota > Desulfovibrionia > Desulfovibrionales > Desulfohalobiaceae > Desulfovermiculus > Desulfovermiculus halophilus. Next base: position 27,808 of record NZ_JIAK01000017.1, on the reverse strand, counting down.
CAGGATGGATGGATCTCTGGCCTCCGGTCGGCTATAGCCCAGATCATACACACCTCACGTTATGGTTTCCAGATGGCAAACTCCAAAAGCCACAAGCTACATCGAAGAACCCTCCATCATCAATATCCGCAGCATCTGCCTATGGCCCGGCAGGGGGCGCCGCTGGCCTGATGGAGGGGAAGGGGCAGGACGCAGACATCGATTTCCCCGGCCGGAAGGCTGTCCAGATGAGCCATGGACTCCACCAGGACCACCCCGGCTCCGAGCAGCGCCTTGTGGATCCTCTGGCCCGGATCGTCAATCGGGCTGGGCGAAGGCGTATCCATTCCCAGCAGCCAGAGGTCCAGACCGGCCAGATACTCGGCGGCCTCAACAGTCAACACCGGAAAACGGTGGTAAAACTCCGGGGTGGCAAAGCGGTCCCCCCAGCCGGTGCGCAGGATGATCCGCCGGCTCACATCCCCCGGCCTGAGTGCCGCCTGCAGATCGTCTCTGCTGATCACCCCGCCCTGCTCCCTGGGCAGGGAGAGCAGCCTGGCCGGTCCGGTCATGGCCTGCAAGGAGAGCTGGTCCACGTCCCGGGCCTTAGGCACAAAATGGGACGGGGCATCGACATGGGTCCCCACATGGTTGCCCATATCCACCCGCTGGGCGGAGCACCCGTCCGTCTCCACGGTCATCACCTCGGTTATGCCCACCGTTGTGTCCCCCGGCCAGACCGGCATGCCCTGGTAAAGGGGATGGGTCAGATCTATCCAGCCTCCCATGTACCTTCCTTGTGTCCTTTGGTGTTCTCCCGCCCGATATGGGCACACAGCAGTTTCCGAATCTGTTCGCTCAAGAACAGAATGGACTCTATATCCAGGTGCTCGGTCACGGTCTGGTCAAAGAGAAATTTCACCTCCGCCCCAAAGCCCTCTTCCTGGTCCCGGTCCCAGAACATGACCAGAACCGGAATCCTGGGCAGGGCGGGCAAAAAGACAGCGGCATCACCCGATTCAAGTTCAGCGGTCCAGTCCTCGCCGCCCAGCTCCCGGGCCGCTCTTTTCAGCTCCTCGCCTCTTCCTGCACAGCACTGGGCCAAAGGCCCATAGACCTGGGTCTGCATGGTCTTGATCTTGGAGACGGTATTCGGCAGCTCCTGAAATCCGAGCCACTTTCCGCTTGGCTCCCGTTCTCCACCCTGGGCCCAGTGGTTGTAGAGCAGGACCTGCTCCCACAGGGTAAGCTCCGTCCCGTCCGCCTTGTGCATCCCCTGCTCGGTTATCAGTACATCCCCGCCGATGTACGGCAAACGCACGGCCGGTCCGTCCTCCCCGGCCACCAGCTCCCCGCCCAGACGGCCGGGCAGGTCCTGCAGGGATATACGGGCTGACCGCTCCTTGGCCCACTGCAGGGCATCCTGGGCAGTATCCCTCTTGACCCATTTGTGCTCGGCATACTGCTCCTGCAGCCTGTCTTCATAGTCAGCAACAGTCTCCGGAGACAGATGCGGACACCTGGTCAGGGAAAGCTGCTCTGAAACCACTTTGGCTGCAAAGCTCAGGCAGGTGGGGAACCCACAGTCCCCGCAATCGGTCTGAGGCAGGACATCGCGGTAGAGATCAATTGGCGATATGGGCATACCCGTCCTTATTCTTGCACACAGAGGATGTCGTCCGCATCACCCGTCAGGCTCACCCCGCCCTGCGGGGTCACCCGGCAGGTGTTCTCCACTCCGGTCATGCCCAGTCTGGGAATCCCGATCTTGGGCTCCAGGGCCAAAACCATGTTTTCTTCCAGCGGGGCATCAAACTTGGAGGCCACAACCGGCCAGTCGTCCACAAATATCCCTACCCCGTGCCCGACAAACGGGACCTTGTTCTCCCCCAGGCCCATAAACCCTTCACCCCAGCCTTTTTGGGCCACCATGTCCAGGCAATGGGCATAGAGCTCGGATGGTATGGCCCCTGGACGCAGGTTCTCCAGCAGCCAGGCATACACTTCCTGGCACATGCTGTGCGCATCCTTGAGCTTGGAGGGCAGCTGGGACTGCTGGCCCGCAAAATATACCTGGGTCTTGTCCGTATGGTACCCTTCCAGTTGAAAGACAGTGTCCAGGATCAAAGGCCGGCCAGCACTCCAGATCTGTCCGGAGTATCCCATCTGGGGCACGGCCGGATGCATCCCCCGGTAGCCCACCGGCCCGCTGCTCACCGTTGGGTAGTTGCCGGAGTCTCCGGCCGAAACCACCCCACAATACAGCTCCTCTCCCAGCCCGTGCATGCGGACCTGGCCCTGATGACCGACGGCGAACATCTCCTGGAGCAAACACCGGGCGATATCTTGCTCATTCATCTCCGGATGAATGTGCTGAACTATGTTCTGGACCAGAACCCGGTTGTGGCGCTCTCCGGCCAATCTGATGACCGAGAGCTCCCAATCCGATTTCACAGCCCTGGCCTTGCTCAAGACCAGCTCCGCGTCAACAAAGGAAACATCCGGCAGCTTCCGGGCCAGCAGTTGCCCCATAGTCCAGGAGATCCCGCCCATATCCGCTCCTGAAACAGAAGGCACAGTCTGGCCCTGGTCGGCAAGAATCCCCGGTATCTGGGACGGGGAACGGAAAGAACGAATAGTCTGCACCGGGGACTCCAGCTTGGCCCTGTCCAGCCCCTTGCGCAGCATGAGCACCGGCTCGCCCTCCCGGGGCAGCCAGAACAGGCCGTTTCCCCAGTGTCCGCTCAGCCAGTAGATCAAAGCCCGGGACATGACCATGACCCCCTGGGCCTGGGGCAGGTCCCGCTCCAGATACTGCCTGACCCTGGCCCACCGGTACTTCAATTCAGACTGCGGGATGCTGTCTAAGGCTTCCATATCCCCTCCAGATCGTCGTTTGCTTCATAGCCTGAACTGGACTAGACTCGGCCCACTTCAGACACAAGGATAAACGCTTATGCCCCACGCCTTTCTCTGCCACATGTGCGGTCAGTGTTGCCAGGGTCAGGGAGGAATCGTGCTGACCGACAAGGACATCCGCCGCCTGGCCTTTGGGTTGGATCTCGCCCCGCAGGTCCTGCTGGACCTCTATGCCGGATATGAGAACAGCAAGCCTGTGTTGACCTCTCAGGACGACGGGACCTGTGTCTTTTTCCGCCCAGATCACGGATGCACCGTGCACCGGCACAAACCCGACGTGTGCCGGGCCTGGCCCTTCTTCCGGGGCAACCTGGAGGACGAGGCCAGCTGGAGGATGGCCCAGGAGTACTGTCCGGGCATCAACCCTGATGTCCCGCATCTGGAGTTTGTCCGCCAGGGTATCCGCTACATCCGGGAACAGGGACTCATCCATCCCCCGGGGCCGGGCAGCCCGTCGGCCCTGGTCACCGGACATATCCTGGAGAGACACCAAGGCTGAGCAGGGCCACAGAGCCAGATCCCTGAAGGGCGCCTGCTTTCCCAGCATACAAAAAATCCCGCGGTCGCGGGATTTTTTGTATGCTGGGTTCTGCCACCGGATGTTTAGAACATCTCGTCCCCGGCCTCCTGAATGGTCTGGTCGATTGCATCCTGGAGCTCCTGGGGCAGGCCCATGATGTCCACGTTCAGGAAGCCGCGGACAATGGTCGATGTGGCCTCATCCTCGTCCAGGCCCCGGGCCATGAGGTATTCAATCTCTTCCTGGGCCACCTTGCCCACCGCCGCTTCATGGGACAGCTCGACCCCGGCGACCGAGGCCTCAAGCTCAGGGATGGCGTGAATGATGCCGTCTTTGAGGATCAGCCCCTTGCATTCCAGATGTCCCTTGGCCGGGACTGCATTGCCCACCAGATGCCCGGGATTGATGATCGTTCCGCCGGTGGTGATGGTTCGGGCGATGATCTCGGCCCTGGTCTCCGGGGCGTTGAGGACCACCCTGCTCCCGCTGTTGATATATGAGCCTGGAGGGGCGGCGATAACCGAGTTGGAGGTGGCCACAGCGCCTTTCCCGTTTAAATACAGGGTGGGATAGAGCTGGGCCGAGCGCACCGGCTTGAGCAGGATGTAGTTGTTCAAGAACACCCCGTCCTGTTCGACGATGCCCACGGTCCTGGGCCGGACATGGACCTCCTCCCCCCAGTTGTGGACCATGGTGAAGGAGAGCTTTCCGCCCCGCTTGATGTAGATCTCCGAGATGCCCATGTGCAGAGCCGATTCCACCTGATGGGAGACCGCACATCCGGTGATGATGTGCAGCTCGGAGTCTTCTTCGACCACTATGATGTTGTGCACATTCTGGCCGACCTTCTCCCCTTTGATGAACAGGCAGGACTGAATAGGGTTGGTCACCTTGGCCCCTTTTTCGGTCCGGATGAAGTACCCCCCATGGGTCTTGTCCGCCACTGCCCGGGTATATTTGTCCTTATCCGGATCCACGGCCTTCCAGTAGTACTCCTTGAGCCCATCGTACTTGCTCAGGGCCTGATGGATGTCCAGGACCTCTACCCCTGGGATGCAGCTGCTGCAATGCACGTTGGAATGGTCCATCTGCAAAAATGTCCCGCTGCGGTCCTTGCCCGAGACATCCACTCCAGCCATGAGCAGCTGCTGCCGTTCCTGCTCGTCCAGCTGGGTCAGATCCTCCATCACCCCGGACTCAGCTCCCTCGTACTGGTAGCTGGAGATGTCGATGTCCTCGTCGTTCCGGGTCATTGGCTTCTTTTCGGGTCTGCTCTTTACCTCAGACATCGCACACACTCCTCATAGCCGTATTCGCTGATATGGTCCAAGATATCCCTGGGCCGGGCCGAACAGCACAAAGCCCCGTTGTACATGACCATGCCCCTATCGGCATTGATATAATCCAGGATATAGCCGGTGTGGGTTATGATCAGCCCGGACGAATCCCGCTTGGCCTTTTGTTCCTTCATGCTCATGTCGTCCCTGGGCTGCAGATCCTGCTGCAGGAGATGACGGACCATCTTGCCGATCAGCTTCATATTCTCCAGGTCCACTCCGGATTCCGGCTCGTCGAACAGCAGGAGCTTGGGCTTCTGGGCCATGAGCTGCAAAAGCTCTGAACGCTTGATCTCCCCCCCGGAAAACCCGGAGTTGATGTCCCGGTCCAGAAACTTCTCCAGATCCACCTCTCTGGCCATGGCCTCCACATCCACGTCCTCATCCCCGGCGCAGAGCTGGACCAGATGCCTGGTCTTCAGGCCGTGAATGGTCGGAGGGCGCTGGAAGGACATCCCGATCCCCAGCTTGGCCCGCTCGTACACCGGCATGTGTGTAATATCTTCCCCGCGGAAGACGATCTTGCCCTGGGTGATCTCATACCCGCCGAATCCCATCAGGGTCATGAGCAGGGTGGTCTTGCCCGATCCGTTGGGGCCAAAGAGGATGAAGGTCTCATTGCGCCCAATCTCCAGATTGACCCCGCGCAGGACCTTGTTCGGACCTATATTCACATGCAGATCTTCAATTTGCAGCATGCCGTACACCTTTTCGGCTCAATGGTTTTCCGGTTCTCTGGGCCACAGTGTATGCCTTCAGAAGAAACGAAACGTATCTGAGTTTTGGTCCCTATCTGTATAACACCAGGAGCATCGTTTGTCATCCCTGAACAGGGGGATAAATATCATCCCGGCCAGGAATCCGGCCGCATGGGCCCACCAGGCCACCCCGCCCCCGCTTTGGGGTCCGGCCAGGCTGAACAGGCCGGAAAAGACCTGTAGCAGAAACCACAGCCCCAGAAAGGTAATGGCCGGGAGGGTGATGAAAAAGGGAAAGATCAGGATGGGGATCAGGGTCAGGACCTGGGCATGGGGATAGAGGAGCAGATATGCGCCCATGACCCCGGCTATGGCCCCTGAGGCCCCGACCACCGGCACCGTGGAATCAGTATTAAAGAGCACATGGCCGCCCATGGCGATCAGCCCGCAGAGCAGGTAAAAGACAACAAAGCGCACCGGGCCCATGACATCTTCGACATTGTCCGCAAAGACCCACAAAATCCACATGTTGGCGACAAAGTGGAGCAGCCCGCTGTGCAGAAACATGTGGGTGAACAAGGGAAGCAGTCCGGCTTCCGGAAAGCCCATCCACTGCGCCCAGTCCGGATGGAAGTACCTGGCCGGAACCACTCCCAAAAAATAGAACAGTCGGTTCAGACTCTGGTCGTTCAGCCCCAGCTCATAAAGGAAGAACAGGGCGTTGACTCCAACTATGACCCGGGTTGCATAGGGGGAGTAGCGGCGGGGAATGTCATCGCGCAGAGGAAACATCTACAGCACTCCACAGGTCTTCAGCCGGTTGCAAAACACATGAACCGCTTCCCGCCGCAGATCGAGCAGCAATCGGCGCAGATCCGCAGCGGCCCGCTCCAGCTCAGCCCAGGACCCTGCGTTGGACACGTTCAGGTCCGCCATCCGGGCCTTGTCCTGATCAGCCATCTGCCAGGCCTGCATTTGGGCGATGATCTCCGGGCTCCATCCCCGGTTGTCCGCCAGACGCCGATGCCTGATCCCTGCCGGAGTGTGAACGTTGACCGTCACATCAACCAGGCCTCTGTCTTTCCACTTTCCCTCAAACAGCAACGGGACCTCCGCCAGCACAACCCGGGCCGTATCGTGACAGGCACAAAACTCCAGCCAGCTGTGTTCGACCAGGGGATGGATAAGATCCTGGACAGCCGCCCGCACCTCTGGCGACGACTGCATGGCCTCCAACAAGGCCTTCTTGTCCACTGGCCCCGATTCGTCCGGGACAAAGCGCTGTCCAAAGCTGCGTCTGAGCATTTCCCAGCCATCCGCACCCGGGGCATAGAGTTCAGCGACCACTTGATCTGCGCTCCAGACCGGGACTCTATCCTTGGCCAACAGAGAGGAAAGAGACGATTTGCCGCACCCGGCACTCCCGGTTATGCCAACCCGCTGGGGGCGGCGATGGGCCCGGAGCAGAACGCGCAGAAAATCCCTGGGCACGCCTTGGCGGATACTCTGCCACTCATCGCTTCGCGGGTGCCGAAAGCCCAGACGCCAGGCATGGAGCATCTGCCTGGTAACCGCTTTGGCCAGATCCGGATGACTACGCTCCAGGGAAGCTGTCTGCTGCGGTCCATAGGTCCGGTCCCCGAGAACTGCATGACCCAGGTGGGCCAGGTGGACCCGGATCTGGTGCGTGCGTCCGGTGACGATCCGGACCTGCAACAAGGAGCAGGGAACATGCGCAAAGACACGCAAAACCCTGTACCAGGTCTGGGCGGGCCGACCCTGGCCATCCTGGACCGCCATCCGCGTCTTGTGCTGCTCATCCCGGCCCAGGGGAAGATCGATCCAGGACTCGGCCTGCTTTGGACATCCGTATACCAGGGCTAAATACTCTTTTTCCACTTCCCGGGCGGCCAGGGACCGGCTTAAGGCTGACCGGATATCTTCATTCAAGGCTACCAGGAGCAGGCCGGATGTATCCTTGTCCAGCCGGTGCACGATCCCCGGCCGGAGGTCGTTCATCTCCCCCAGCTGGGGAAACATATGCACCAACCGGTGGACCAGGGTGCTGCTCTGCTCCGAAGGGGCCGGATGCACACTCAGGCCCGGCGGCTTGTTGATGACGGCCAGATCCCGGTCCTGCCAGACGATCTGCACCGGCTGGGCCTCAGCCCGGATTTGAGGCTCCATCTGCGGAAGATCCAGCCCCACATGGTCACCGCTGCGCACCGAGGTCGCCGGCTTGAGGCATGGGCGAGAGTTGAGCGTTGCCCGGGACTGGGTGATCAGCTTCCGGATCTGGTTTCTGCTCCACCCCTGCTTCCCCAGGCGCCACACCCAGTAGGCATCCAGGCGCATCCCCTCCTGCTCCGGTGCCACTTCCTCCTGTATTGTCCTGCTGATCTCTTCGTCACTCATAATCCGGCACACTGTTAGAACCGCAATGATAGAAGCATATGTCCCTCAAACTTGCAACCTCTACCTGGACAAATATGCTCATTTTAGCTATCTTGCAACATACATCATATGCATGAGAGGAGTGGTTATGAGCACAGAGCTTCAGCCCCTTATCGATCGCATCTACAATGAAGCGGTCCAGCGCGGGCAGCAGGAGGCGGATGAAATTGTCTCCAAGGCCAAGGACAAAGCGGCTTCCATTGTCCAGAACGCTGAACAGCGCAAGCAGCAAATTCTGGACCAGGCCAAACAGGAAGCTGAAATGTATACCGAGCGCAGCCAGGCCACTCTGGAACAGGCTGCCCGGGATGTGCTCATCCTGGTCAGCCAAGGCATAGAAAACATCCTTTCCGAGCTGGTGGCTGAATCTGTTCAGCAATCAATGGACGTGACCACCATCCAGAACATGCTGGTCAGCATTGCCCAAGTATGTGCCGCCCAATCCGGAGAAACCCGCCTGGAATACCTGATCAGCCCGGAGGATCATCAAGCCCTGATAGAATACTTTGCTTCCATGTACCGGCAAAAAATGATCAAAGGCGAGCAGCTCAAAGTGGATGAGGACATTCAAAAGGGATTTAAGGTATCCTTTCAGGAGGATCATGTCTATCTGGACTTTACGGCCGAAGCAGTGGCTGAGGCCTTAAATGAACTTCTGCGGCCCCATCTGGGAGAAATCGTCAAACGAGTGGCCAGTGAAGACCCCAGTTTAGAAGCCTATTGCTCCACCCTTTTATCCAGACGGAAGCAGAAGTGATGCATGTCTATCTGGCCGCAACTTTACCTGTTTGCACTTTGGGAGATACTCCGCCACTGTCCCTGAACGGATTTTATGTTCAGTGCTCCGGCATCTTAAACAGGGAGGAGCTCCAAGAACTTGATCGCCTTTTGCACAACCGTCTCTCCGAAAGCCATACGTATTTTGGCCGGGCCTGGACAGCACTCAACATCCAGATGGAGAACGAGATGGCTGCCCAGAGAGCACAAAAATGGCAAGTCCACCCCCCTCTGCCCCGCCTGCATTCCGGCTTCAGCCTGGAGGCCAGCCGCCTGGTGCATGAAGCCTTCAACCGGGACACTCCGCTGCAGATGGAATGGACGCTGGACCAGGGCCGGTGGAAGCTGGCCCAAGGCTTGATTCCTGCGGATCGGCCCCTGGGCCTGGAGCGGATCCTGGCGTTCGGGATCCAGCTCCAGCTCATGCATCGCTGGGCCGGAATGGATGTGGATTCGGGGCGTAAGCGCCTAAATGACTTGATCGAAACCATAGTCAGTGAAAATCTGTTTCAGGGGAGTGTTCCTCAACAATGAACCAAAAAACCGGACGCATAGTAGGGGTCAAGGGCAATCTGCTCACTGTGGAGTTCGATCAGGCCGTATTCCAGAACGAGATGGCCTATGCCCGGCTGGGGGAAGATCACCTCAAGGCGGAAGTGGTACGGGTGCGGGGCAGCTACGCCGAGTTACAGGTCTTTGAGGACACCAGTGGTCTAAAGATTAACGATCAGGTCATTTTCAGCAATCAGCTCCTGTCCGTAGAGCTCGGGCCCGGCCTCTTGGGCCAGGTCTTTGATGGGCTGCAGACCCCCCTGTATGATCTGGCTCAGGTGTACGGCGTCTTTCTGCAGCGGGGAGCCTATCTGCCGGCCTTGAACCGGGAGACAACATGGTCCTTCACCCCTGCGGCCGACCCCGGCCACATCCTGCGTCCCGGCGACTTCCTGGGCCGGGTAGCCGAAGGTCCGTTTGCACATCAGATCATGGTCCCCTTGAGCTGGACCGGCCGCTATACCTTGAGCTCAGTTGTCCCGGCTGGTGACTACAGCATCGAACACCCTGTGGCCGTGCTGACCGATCGGCAGAACACAGAACATGAGGTGCACATGCTCCAGGAGTGGCCCGTGAAAGTCCCCATCCAGAACTATGCGGAACGCCTGCGGCCACAGGAGCCGCTGACCACCAGGATCCGCAGCATTGATACCATGTTTCCGGTCGCCAAGGGCGGAACATACTGCATACCCGGTCCATTCGGCGCGGGCAAGACCATCATTCAGCAACTGACCAGCCGATATGCTGATGTGGACGTCGTGATTATCGCCGCCTGCGGGGAACGGGCCGGGGAGGTGGTGGAAACCCTGCGTGAATTTCCGCAGATGACAGACCCCAAAACCGGGCGCAGCCTCATGGAACGAACCATCATTGTCTGCAACACCAGCTCCATGCCCGTTGCCTCCAGAGAGGCCTCGATATACACCGCCGTGACCCTGGCCGAATACTACCGGCAGATGGGCTTGGACTGTCTGCTCCTGGCCGACTCCACCTCCAGATGGGCCCAGGCCCTGCGGGAAATCTCCGGACGGCTGGAAGAAATCCCGGGAGAAGAAGCCTTTCCCGCGTACCTGGAATCGGTCATCGCCGCATTCTACGAACGGGCCGGAATTGTCCGGCTGCACAATGGCTCTCATGGATCAGTGACCATCGGGGGAACAGTCAGTCCAGCCGGGGGCAACTTTGAAGAGCCGGTCACCCAGAGCACCCTCAAGGTGGTCGGAGCCTTTCACGGCCTGTCCAGACAGCGTTCCGACGCCCGCCGCTATCCGGCCATCGATCCTCTGGAAAGCTGGAGTCAATATCCCAGTCTGGCCGACAGGGAGGATGTGGACCTGGCCGCCTCCTTTTTACGCCAGAGCCATGAGATAGCTCAGATGATGAAAGTCGTGGGAGAGGAAGGAACCTCCCTGCAGGATTTTGTCATTTTTCTCAAAGGTGAATATCTGGATGCCGTCTTTTTACAGCAGGATGCATTCCATCCTGTGGATGGAGCCACCGGGGCCGAGCGTCAGAAAGACACATTTGCCCAGATCTGCTCTATTTTAAACACTGAACTGGCTTTTGAAAGTAAGGATCAGGCCAGAAGTTTTTTCCAGACCCTGACCCAAACCACCCTGGATTGGAATCGGACTCCGGAAGAAAGCGAAGAGTTTGAGAATCTGCGGGAAAAAATCAATAGTCACCTGGCAGAGCAGGCTCAGTATGCGTAAGATCTATGAACATATCGATCAAATCGCTGGCAATGTCATTGTCCTGCAGGCCGCAGGGGTGGCTTTTGGCGAACTGGCCCAGGTCACCTCCACCCGGGGCACCTCTTTGGGGCAGGTCATCCGCCTGGAAGGCGGGCGGATATTTGTTCAGGTCTTTGCCGGCAGTCGTGGTGTGGCCACCGACGCCAAAGTCCGATTTCTGGGACGTCCCATGCAGACGACCTATTCCGAGTTTCTGATGGGCCGCCTATTCACCGGAAGCGGCCGGCCCAGAGACAAGGGACCGGAACTCAAGGAAGGCCTGATACCCATCAGCGGTCCGCCGGTCAATCCTGTCAACAGGGTCATCCCCAGTCGCATGATCCGCACCGGCATTCCCATGATCGATGTATTCAACACCCTGGTTGAATCGCAAAAGATCCCCATATTCTCCTCTCCCGGAGAACCGGCCAATCCCCTGCTGGCCCGCATCGCCCTGCAGTCTGAAGTGGACATCATCATCCTGGGCGGGATGGGGCTCAAGCACGACGACTATCTGTATTTCCGGAACCGCCTGGAAGAGGCCGGGGCCATGTCCAGATCCATTTTTTATGTGCACACAGCAGCTGATCCCACAGTAGAGTGCCTGTTGGTCCCGGACCTCTGCCTGGCAGTGGCCGAGCGTTTCGCCCTGGACAATAAGCGGGTCCTGGTATTGCTTACAGACATGGCCAATTTTGCCGATTCCTTAAAAGAGATCTCCATCACCATGGAACAGATCCCCTCCAATCGGGGATACCCCGGTGATCTGTACAGCCAGCTGGCCGCCCGCTATGAAAAGGCCGTGGACTTTGAGCAGGCCGGGTCCATCACTGTCCTCTCGGTAACCAGCATGCCCGGCGACGATGTGACCCACCCCATCCCGGACAATACAGGATACATCACTGAAGGACAGCTGTATCTGAAGAACGGGCATATTGAGCCCTTCGGGTCCTTGTCCCGGCTCAAGCAGCAGGTCAACGATCAGACCCGCAAGGACCACCGGACGATCATGACCACCATGATCCAGCTCTATGCCCAGGCCCGGGAAACCGAGGAAAAGCAGGCCATGGGCTTTGCCCTCAGCGATTGGGATCAACGCCTTCTGGACTACGCCCAGAAGTTCGAACACCGGATGATGGACCTGAAGGTGAACATTGCCCTGGAGCAGGCCCTGGATCTGGGCTGGTCCATCCTTGCCTCCTGCTTCGCCCCTCAGGAAACAGGCATCCCTTCGGACCTGGTTACCGAGTTCTGGCCGAAGGAGACGGACAATGGCCAAGATCAAGCTGACCAAGGCCGAGCTTAAGGCCCAGCGCGAGGCCCTGCATCGCTATCAGCGCTTCCTGCCCACCCTGCAGCTGAAAAAAGAGCAGCTCCAGGGTGAGCTGCGCCGGGTGAGCGCCGAGCTGGCCGAGGTGCGCCAGGAGCTGGACCGAATCCGGTCCGACCTCTCGGAGTGGATATCCCTGTTTTCAGAAGACCCCGGCCTGTCCGAGCTGATCCATATTCAGACGGTGCAGGTCCGGACGGCCAATATTGCCGGGGTGACAGTGCGCCACCTGGATGATGTGCAGTTTGCTGCCCGCGTCCCGGACCTCAAAGCGACCCCTCCCTGGGTGGACCCCGGGCTGGACCGGATCAAGAAGCTCATCCGCCTTCGGATCCGGGAGGAGCTTACTGCTGAAAAATACACTGTCCTCAGTCGCGAGCTGCGCACGGCCACCCAGAGGGTGAACTTGTTCGAAAAAGTCAAGATCCCGGACTGCCGGGAAAACATCCGCATCATCCGCATCGCACTGGGCGAAGAGCAGACCGCGGCTATCGCCAGGGCCAAGCTGGCCAAGTCCAAGATCCAGGAATGGAGTACCGGCGCATGATCGTACCCATGAAAAAAATCACTCTTCTCTGTGAGGCGGATCGCACAGACCAGGCCCTGCACGTTCTGCAGCAGGCGGGGCTCGCCCATCTGTCCATCACGGAAAACCCGGCTGATGCGGACCTGGAGGAGGCCAAGGAGACGGTACAACGCCTGGAGCACATGCTCAGGGCCTTGGACTCTCAGGACGCTCCCGGGACATCATCCGGAGATCTGCCCCCTGAACAGGCCGCAGCCCGGATATGGAACGCACTGCAGCGACAGCACAAGATCAGGGATGAGATCCAGGAGCTGGAGCAGAAGATACAGCGCATCCAGCCCTTTGGAGACTTCGACCCCAGCAGCATCCGCGAGCTGGGCAAAAACGGCGTGCACATCGTCTTGTGCTCTGTCCCTGTCAACCAGGAGGTCGAGCTTGCGGCCCAAACAGTGAGAGTCGAGCTTGGCGCGGACCGCAGCGACCGCTATCTGGCCCTGTTCAGTCTGGAGAAGATCAGTCCTCCCGGACACGAGCTGCCCCTGCCGGATCAGGGGCTGACTGAGCTGAACCGGAGACTGGCCGAGCTCAAAGAGGAAAAGGCATCCCTCACAGAGGATATCGCCTCCCTGTCCGCCTACCGCCCGCACATCCATGACCTCCTGGTCCAGGCCCGGGACAGGAGAGAATTCGCCCGGGTCAAAGCCGGCCTGCAGACCTGGGGCCCGGTGGCTGCTGTTCAGGGCTTTGTTCCGGAACACAGACTCCAAACCGCAGCCGACCTGGCCCGGAACCACGGCTGGGGGCTCAAGGCGGTCGATCCTTCCCCTGAGGACGATCCGCCGACATTGATTCAAACCCCGGCCTGGGCTCGTCCCATTCAGGCCGTCTTCAGGCTGATCAATATCGTTCCTGGATACAGGGAGGCCGATATCAGCGCTCCGTTCCTCCTTTTCTTGAGCCTGTTTTTCGCCATGATCATCGGCGACGCCGGATACGGGATCCTGTTTCTGATCCTGACCTTTTTGGGTCGCGGTTTCCTGCACCGGCTTCAGGCCGAGCTGGTTCCCTTTCTGTTCATCATGAGCCTAGCCACTGTCATCTGGGGCCTTATAACCGGAAATGTACTGGGGATGTCCCCAGACACACCGGTGTTTGCCTCCTTCCAGATCCACTGGCTTGCCGGTCCTGGGGCCGAAGACCGGCTTATGCTCCTCTGCTTTCTGCTCGGCGCTGTGCACTTGAGCCTGGCCCATGTCTGGCAGATACTCCTCCGCTGGCCCAGTTTGCAGATAGTGGCCCAGATAGGCTGGCTGATGCTGACCTGGGTCATGTTCTTTGCCGCCCGGAGCCTGGTATTGATGCACGATTTCCCCCCATGGACCCTGGGGTTGCTCGGCTCGGGCCTGCTCCTGGTTGTCGCCTTTATGCTCCCTGTGCGCACCGCCTTCCAGCAATGGACGGAATACATCCGCCTTCCCCTGGACATCATCAGTCAGTTCGTGGATCTGGTTTCCTATATCCGGCTTTTTGCCGTGGGCACGGCAACCTTTGCCGTGGCCCAGGCCTTTAATCAGATGGCCGCTGATCTGGGCTTCAACAGCCTGGTCAGCACCCTGGGGGCGGCGGCGATCCTGTTTCTGGGGCACAGCATGAACATCGCCTTGGCCGCCATGGGCGTCCTGGTCCACGGCGTTCGGCTGAACACTCTGGAGTTCGCCACTCATGCCGGTATAACCTGGTCCGGGACCAGGTTCCAGCCTTTTGCCGCACACAAAACCAAGGAGCAGACATGGACCTAGAACTCATGGCCGCCCTGGGCAAGGCCGGTGCTGCCGCAGCCCTGGGCCTGGCTGCAACCGGGTCGGCCCTGGGGACCGGAAGTGCCGGACTGGCCGCTATCGGGGCCTGGAAAAAGGCCTATGCCCAGAACAAGAGCGCTCCCTTCATCCTGATCACTTTTATCGGCGCTCCCTTGTCCCAGACCATCTACGGCATGATCCTGATGAATCTCATGATCGGCGTCTGCGATCAAGCCGTCCAGGCCGGGGCTTCGTTCATAAACTGGCCGGCCATGCTGGCTGCGGGCATATTCGGAGGCTTAGCCATGGGCGCCTCATCCTGGTTCCAGGGCAAGGCGGGAGCCGCAGCATCCGATGCCCTGGGGGAAACCGGACAAGGCTTCGGCAACTACTTGATGACTATTGGGATTGTGGAAACCGTGGCCCTCTTCATCCTGGTATTTATCCAGGCCGCGTTCACCTGACTCGCCCCAAGAGACAGGAAAAGCGCGTGCTTTGCCTTTGACCCTGGTCTGTGCTACCCAGCCCAACCAGGTCCGCCAGGCTGGACAACAGTGGCCATGCCGCCCCCCAGCCCCGGACTTGCCTGAAGCTGGATGAGGGCTCCTGGAGCCACGAAAATACAGGCTCTTCGACCCAGAAAGAGGAACAATGCCTACCGTCACCCCCAAAACAGCCGGTCCTGACATGAGTTCACCCAAGACTCAGATCCTGGCCGCGTTGAGGCGGGCCTCCTGGATCTCCGGGCAGGCTCTGGCCGATGCAGCGGGAATTTCCAGGGCAGCGATCTGGAAGCACATTCACGCTCTGCGCCGGGAAGGATACACCATCCAGGCCTCCTCCGGCCGCGGGTATCGGCTGGAACACGCACCCGACCATTTGAGCCCCGAAGGAGTCCACGCCGGCCTGCAGACCGAGCTTTTGGGCCGCAACCTTATCTGCCGCCGGTCCATCGACTCCACTCAGAATCTGGCCAAAAGCCTCGGCCGCCAGGGTGCTCCCGAGGGTACTGCGGTCCTGGCTGAAAACCAAACCCAGGGCCGGGGGCGTCGGGGTCGATCCTGGGCCTCTATCCCCCATGGAGTGGCCGTATCCCTCATCCTGCGTCCCAAGACAAGCCCGGACAAGGCCCCCCACTTTCCTCTCCTGGCCGGAACGGCCCTGGCCCGGGCCGTCTCCCGAGTCTGCGGCATCTGGCCTGGATTGAAATGGCCCAATGACCTGCTCATCTCTGGACGGAAGGTGATCGGCATCCTGGCCGAACTGGAAGCGGAAATGGATCGGATCAGCGCCATCTACCTGGGGATCGGCTTGAATATAAACGCCGAAGCAGAGGACATCCCCCCGGATCTGGCCTCAGTGGCCACGTCCCTGCGCATTCAGGCCGGCCGAAAGATCGACCGGCTCGATCTGGTCCGGGCCCTGCTGGAAGAGCTGGAGGCCGCCTATTATGCCTACCGCTTACAAGGATTTGGGCCCATCCGGGAGGCCTGGAAAGAGCATAACATAACCCTGGGCCGTCAGGTGCGCATTTCCTCCGGCCGGGAAATCATCACCGGAACGGCCGTGGACATAAATGAAGACGGGGCCCTGCGCGTGCGGACCGAAGAGCAGGAACTCGTGACCGTCAGCGCCGGGGACGTGCAGCTGTGCCCGGCAGTCTGACCCTAAACCTGAGGGGAGCTGTCTTGCCGCTGCCCAGATGATAGTATACTGTGCGCCTGGTCAATATGCGAGGTCATGTGCATTGAAAATCCAAAGGAACGTCACTATATGCATCATTTTCAAGAACGAAACGGAGAGTTGTGGGCCGAAGAGGTCCGCGTGGCTGACCTGGCTCGGGAATACGGGACCCCGCTCTATGTTTACTCCACCGCTACCCTGACCAGGCATTTCCAGGCCTTTGATTCCGCTTTTTCCCAGCTTCCCCATCTGACCTGTTTTTCGCTGAAATCAAACTCCAATCTGCATGTCCTCAAGCTGCTCAAGGAGCTGGGGGCCGGAGCGGACATCGTTTCCGGCGGCGAGCTGCACCGGGCCTTGATGGCCGGGATGGACCCCAAACAGATCGTTTTTTCCGGAGTGGGCAAACAGGAGTTCGAGATGCAGGCGGCTCTGGCCGCGGACATCCTGATGTTCAACGTTGAGTCGGCCCAGGAGTTGGAGACCTTGAGCCGGCTGGCCGGAGAAATGAACACCACGGCCCGAATCAGCCTGCGGATCAATCCTGATGTCGATCCCAAGACTCATCCCTATATCTCCACAGGCCTGAAGAAGAACAAGTTCGGGATCCAAATGAGCCATGCCCTTGAGCTCTACGCCCGGGCTAGGGATCTGCCCGGTATTGAACCGGTGGGCATCGACTGCCATATCGGGTCCCAGCTGACCCAGGTCTCCCCCTTTCTCGACGCCCTGGACCGGCTTATGGCCCTGCGCAGCCAGCTGGTGGACATGGGCCTGAACATCAAATACCTGGATATCGGGGGCGGGCTGGGCATTACCTACGGCGAAGAAGAGCCGCCGCATCCCAGCGAGCTCGGCCAGGCCCTGAGCCACGCCCTGCAAAACGAAGACCTGACCCTGATCCTGGAGCCCGGGCGGGTGATTGCCGGAAATGCCGGGATCCTGGTCAGCCGGGTCTTGGCTTGCAAGTCCACGGACGACAAAAACTTCGCGGTGGTGGATGCAGCTATGAACGACCTCCTCCGGCCCTCCCTGTACAGTGCCTATCACCGGATTGCCGAGGTCCGGGCCAACCGCCGCCCGGAACAAACCGTGGATGTCGTCGGCCCGATCTGCGAGACAGGAGACTTTCTGGCCAAAGACCGGATCCTGCCCGGCCTGCAGGCCGATGATCTGATAGCTGTTTTTTCCGCCGGGGCCTACGGCTTCACCATGTCCTCTCAGTACAACTCCCGTCCAAGAGCGGCTGAGGTTCTGGTGGACAAGGACCGGGCCCGGCTGATCCGGCACCGGGAGACCTTTGCCGACCTGCTCCGGCTGGAAGAGAACGTATAAACACAAAGGGCAGCCACGCCTCAGCGCGTGACTGCCCTTTGTTCGGATTCATGCCCGTTTTCCTTTGCACCGGCAGATTACTAATGGGAGCGAAATGTTCTTTACATTGCGCTCCCATTAGTGGTCCCGCCTATGGCGGGTTTCGCGCGAAGCTGAGTGCAGCGTGCAAAAAGTAAACAACTTTTCGCCCTCATTTATATGAAAAACTGTTATGAGTTATTGGTTAATAGTTATCAGGATCCGATTGGGTAACCACTCCTAGTCGGTATCGCTATCGGTATCGGTATCGAAATCGTTTGTATGCTTCGTTAGCGCAAGCGTGCCTGCGCCTTGGCAGGCATGTGGGTTTGTAAGACAGGGGCATTCCCTTGCCCATTGCATGATCCGTCACTCATTCTTGTATTTGTTCAGGGGGCCTTCCCTTGAACTTTGGCAAGGAAGTAACCGCTTGCTATTTTTTGATTGTGGGGAAAACAATCTGGCCTCCAAGATACCCGAGCCCCATGACCAGCAGGGCAAGCACGAATACGAGGAAGCTGTAGATCCAGCCGAAGAAGGCGAATCCCGTCAGTCCGGTAGCCCGCAAAAGGATGGCCACGAACCCGGCGGCCAAGAGGGTGATGCCAAGTCTGATCTTCCACTGAATCACAGAGGTCTTGTGCATTCGATAGTTGACCCACAGGGTAAAAAAGCCGGTCCCCACCGTTCCTATGGCTGACAACACCCCCATGACCAGCATAACCAGGGCAAAGACCTCAAAGTTCAGGCTGGGATCCGGCCCCTGGAAGCTGTGGATCACCAGGAACAGGAGGGCTGCGATCAGATAGGCCGTGGGGAAATGGACGCTGACCGGATGCGGATGCCTGCGCAGGCTGGGAAAAAATCGGAACAGGGTGGTGAGCAGGCCGGGCAGTTCAGGCCCCCCCTGGCCGGACTTGAGCACCCCAACCTCTGTGACGGAGTCCCGGGAAAAGACCTCTGCAGAATGCGGGGCGGCATTGAGCTGCTCGGTCAGATCCTGGCCGGCGGCATGCAGACGCATATGGGTCCCGTTTTTCCACAGAGAGCTTTGGGACACCTCATAGACCGTATTCTCATACACCACATAAGCCGGCCTGCCTTCCCGGCCGTCGCCTTGGGCCACGTGGTCAAGGGTAAATTCCTGTTGCATCATCACTCCTTTTGGTCAATAGCCAGATCCCCTGCACGGGCCAGGTGTTCCTTCTTAACTTCCCGGATAATGATGGTCACTGCCTGCTTGGGGCAGTCCAGATTTGTGGATATGGCCTCGGTCACGTCCCGGGCCATATTCCTTTTTTGTTCCACACTCCTGCCTTCCAATATCTCCACTTGTACAATCGGCATTTGCGTCTCCTTGGGAAAAAGGGTATAAAGTAACTTTATTTATCTCAGCTTGTCCAGGGTGTCAAGAAAAGCGGACCAAACAGAGAATGGATACAATGCGAATCGACTTTGCCAACCTCCAGTACCAGTACCGGTTGTACAAGAAGGAAATTGATGCGGCTGTTCAGTCGGTCTTGGACTCCTCCACCTATATCATGGGTCCGCATATCGAGCAGCTGGAGCAGGAACTGGCCGCGTTTACCGGTGCTTCCCACTGCATTGCCTGCTCCAGCGGTACCGACGCCTTACAGCTCTCCCTCATGGCCCTGGGCATCGGTCCCGGAGACCAGGTGATCACCACTCCGTTCACCTTCATCGCCACCGCAGAAATGATCGCCCACCTCAAGGCCCGGCCTGTCTTCGTGGATATTGACCCCGAGACCTACAATATCGACGCCCGAAAGATCGAACAGGCCATAACCGGGAAGACAAAAGCCATCCTCCCGGTCAGCCTCTACGGCCAGCCCGCGGACATGGAGGAGATCAATCGCCTGGCCAAACAGCACGGGCTGCCGGTGATCGAGGATGCGGCCCAGAGCTTCGGGGCCGAATACAAATCCGAAAAAAGCTGCAATCTGTCCACCCTGGGATGCACCAGTTTTTTCCCCGCCAAACCATTGGGGTGCTATGGAGATGGAGGTGCGGTCTTTACCAGCAGCCTCTCCCTGGCAGACACTATCCGCAGCTTGCGGGTCCATGGACAGAGCAGGCACTATGAGCACCAGCACATCGGCCTGGGGGCCCGAATGGACACCCTTCAGGCCGCCGTCCTCTTGGCCAAGCTCCCCCACTACGCCCGGGAGATTGTTCAGCGCCAGGAGGTTGCCCGCACCTACACCCGTCTTTTGGCGGATGCCCTCCCGACCCCCCTGGTCAGGGCAGACCGGACCTCGGTCTGGGCCCAGTACTCCATTCAGGTCCCAGGCCGGGAGCAGGTCCGGGAGCATCTGTCCCAGGCCGGCATCCCCACTGCGGTCCACTACCCCAAGCCCGTTCATCTGCAGGAGTGTTTTGCCTATCTTGGGTACGGGCCAGGAGATTTTCCTGTTGCTGAAGAGGTGAGCACCAGGATCATGAGCCTGCCGATGAACCCGTTTCTACCTGCCGAAGACCTGGAGTATGTCTGCACCAGATTGCTGGAGGCGACGGAATAGGCTGCACGCCGTCTTGACTTCTCCGTGCACAAGCAATAGCTTATACTCTCCAGCATATGTCTGCTCAGGACGAAGCTTCGCTTGCCCTGACAAAAAATGCAAACCGGAACAACAACCCCAAGGAGCTGGTATGGCCAATCCGGAAGACATGTACAGGTGTCAGACCGTAAACTGCGGATACATGTATGATCCCGACCGGGGAGACCGCAAAGGGAAGATCCCCAAGGGGACCAAGTTCCAGGACTTGCCGGATACCTGGCGGTGCCCTGTATGCGGAGCGACGACAAAAATGTTTGAATGCATGGCTCCTGATGCAGACAAAAAATAAGGCTCCTTGCCAGACTCAAATTCCATTCCGTGCCTGGCCGCACAGCAGGACCCTGCTCTAAAAGCCGCCGCCCGGTTCCCCTCGGGCGGCAGGCTCTTCGACACAGAAAGTGGAATTGCCTCCATAAGAGTTTGCCGTCTCTTCTGTGTGCCGTGAGCGGCAGGCCCGCACATTTTCTTGGTCCCGCCAAAAGGGGGAAACCAGGCACTCACATGCATGATATGCTCAGTCCATCTGAAAGCAATGTCCAGCATGTGAGTGCCTGGAGGGGGCAGGGATCCCCCTTTGGCGGGGCTTAGAAAATACCGGGCCGAGAGTGGGCACACTGAAGAGATGGCAAACTCCAACAATCTACAGGCTACGTCGAAGAACCCGGGCGACATTTCCTTTTCAAAATCCGCAGTCAGCATCCCCAAGTGATTGACAAACCTCTGTGATGTTCAGTAGTCTAATAGTCTATTTGAATGGTCTAACCATTAAAATCAGGCTCTTGGTCACAGGGAGTGGAATTTAATAACGCTACAGCGAAAGACAGGACCAGCATGCCGTTACCGTCATTGCCCTGCCCGGCAGGGGATATTCGGGGATATGCTTTGAGGCTCTTCGACACAGAAAGTGGAATTGCCTCCATAAGAGTTTGCCGTCTCTTCTGTGTGCCGTGAGCGGCAGGCCCGCACATTTTCTTGGTCCCGCCAAAAGGGGGAAACCCGGCACTCACGCTTTATCAAACAGAAAGTAGTGAATTGCTTGTGTGTAGCCGGGAGGGGGCAGGGATCCCCCTTTGGCGGGGCTTAGAAAATACCGGGCCGAAAGTGGGCACACAGAAGAGATGGCAAACTCCAAAAATCCACAGGCTACGTCGAAGAACCTGCTTTGAAATGTCGTCCAAACCGCATGTATCCAGGAGGGATCGTATGAACTGGCGAGCAGCAGTGCCCACGGCAGTCAACGAGCCGGTGCATCAATACGCGCCGGGGACGGAAGAAAAGGCCCGCCTCAAGGCCAAGCTCAAGGAACTCAGCAGTCAGGAGCTGGAGATCCCGGTCATTATCGGGGGCAAGGAGATCTACACCGGCCAGACGGCCAAATCGGTCATGCCCCACAACCACAGTCATGTCCTGGCCACCTACCACATGGCTGGGGAAAACGAGATCCGGTCCGCCATCGATGCGGCCATGGAGGCCAGGAAGGAATGGTCCCGCACCCCCTGGGAGACCCGGGTCGCGGTGATGAAGAAGGCCGCCTACCTGATCAGCACCCGCTACCGGGAACGAATGAATGCAGCGGCCATGCTGGGCATCGGGAAGAACTGCTACCAGGCCGAGATCGAAGCAGTCTGTGAGCTGTGCGACTTTTTAAACTTCAATTCCCAGTTCCTGTATCAGCTCTACGCCGAGCAGCCCCCATACTCCCCGTATGGAACCTGGAACTGCCTGGAACACCGCCCCCTGGAGGGTTTCGTCTTCGCAGCAACCCCCTTCAACTTTGTGGCCATTGCCGGCAATCTGCCCACATCTCCGGCCCTGATGGGCAATGTGGTCCTGTGGAAGCCGGCCTCGTCCGCAGTATACCCGGCTTACCATCTGATGCAGATCCTGCAGGAAGCCGGTTTGCCGGACGGGGTGATCAACTTCATCCCGGGCAAGGGTTCCGTGGTCGGCCCCAAGGTCATGGCCGACCCCAACCTGGCCGGAGTGCATTTCACCGGCTCCACCCCTGCATTCCAGGATATGTGGCGGACCATCGGGACCAACATCCAGAACTACCGGTCCTATCCCCGCATCGTCGGCGAAACCGGGGGCAAGGACTTCATCGTCCTTCATGAGTCCGCGGACGTGGATGCCGCGGTGGCCGCGACCGTGCGCGGGGCCTTTGAGTACCAGGGCCAAAAGTGCTCGGCAGCCTCCCGGGCATACATCCCCAAGAGCCTGTACCAGGAGTTCAAGGACAAGCTGATCGCCGAGGTCAAGAACATCAAGATGGGCGACGTCCAGGATTTCACCAACTTTGTGAACGCGGTGATCGACAAGGCTGCTTTTGACAAGATCAAGGGCTACCTGGACTATGCCAAGGAGTCCTCTCAGGCCACGATCCTGGTCGGCGGAGAAGCGGACGACTCTGTGGGATACTTCATCCAGCCCACGGTTATCGAAACCGAGGACCCGCGGTTTAAGACCATGGAGGAAGAGATCTTCGGACCTGTGGTCACCCTGTATGCCTATGAGGACGGAACCTACGAGCAGGCCCTGCATCTGTGCGATGAGACCAGTCCCTACGCCCTGACCGGGGCCGTCTTCGCCAGGGACCGGAAGGCCATTGCCCAGGCCTCGGACATCCTCTCCCAGGCCGCGGGGAACTTCTACATCAACGACAAACCCACCGGCTCCATTGTCGGGCAGCAGCCCTTCGGAGGGTCCCGGGCCTCGGGGACCAACGACAAGGCCGGCTCGATCTTCAACCTCATGCGCTGGGTCTCCCAGCGGGCGATCAAGGAAAACTTCGATCCCCCGAAAGACTACAGGTATCCCTTCATGGGCGAAGAATAAATCACCACGCCGCCACACCCGCGGCTACACACTGAAGAAAAAAAGAAAAAGGGCTCTTCGACACAGAAAGTGGAATTGCATGCATAAGAGTTTGCCCTCTCTTCTGTGTGCCTTGGGCGGCAGGCCCGCACATTTTCTTGGTCCCGCCAAAAGGGGGAAACCAGGCACTCACATGCATGATATGCTCAGTCCATCTGAAAGCAATGTCCAGCATGTGAGTGCCTGGAGGGGGCAGGGATCCCCCTTTGGCGGGACTTAGAAAATATCGGGCCGGAAGTGGGCACACAGAAGAGACGGCAAACTCAAAAAATCCACAGACTACGTCGAAGAACAATAAAAGGGGGCTTCACGCCCCCTTTTTTTCTATTCCCGCTCGTCAATGGGAATATACTCCTGCCTGGTCTGGCCCACGTAGATCTGTCTGGGCCTGTTCAGCTTCCAGTTGGGATCGCTAATGCTCTCCAGCCATTGAGCGATCCATCCGGGCAGCCGCCCGATGGCGAACATCACCGTGAACATGTTCTTGGGAATCCCTATGGCCCGAAGCACGATGCCGGAATAGAAGTCCACATTCGGGTAGAGATGCCGTTCCCGGAAGTAGTCGTCTTCCAGGGCCGCCCGCTCCACATGCTGGGCTATATCCAGCAGGGGATCGGTAATGTTTAAGGCTGAGAGCAGGCGGTGACAGACCTTCTGCATGATTGTCGCCCTGGGGTCCAGGGTCTTGTACACCCGGTGCCCGAACCCCATAAGCCGAAAAGGATCGTTTTTGTCCTTGGCCCGCTGGATGAAGTGCTTGTATCCCTGGCCGCTCTGGCGTATCTCCTCCAGCATTTCCACCACCGCTTGGTTTGCACCTCCGTGCAACGGTCCCCACAAGGCGGCAATCCCCGATGATATGGCAGAATAGAGATTGACCCGGGCACTGCCCACCAAGCGTACCGAGGAGGTGGAGCAGTTTTGCTCGTGGTCTGCGTGCAGGATCCAGAACACCCGCACGGCGTTCACTATTTCCGGATCGATCCTGTACGGCTTGACCGGAGAATCGAACATCATGTTCAAAAAATTAGCGCAATAGGCCAAATCCGGACGGGGGTAGACCACCGTATGCCCCCTGGAGATCTTATAGGACATGGCGGCCATGGTCCGGATCTTGGACAGCAGCCTGGTCACGGTCATCTGGACCTCTTCGCTGCTGTCGTTGAGCTCCGGATAAAAGCTACGCATGGCGTTGACCATGGCCGAGAGAATGCCCATGGGATGGGAACCACGGGGAAAGTTCTGATAAAAGACCTTCATGTCCTCATGGACCAGGGAATGGTCGTTGAGCATGACCGAAAACCGGGTCAGTTCCTTCCTGGTGGGCAAGCGTCCGTATATGAGCAGGAAGGCTGTCTCCTTGAACGTGGCCTGCTCCGCCAGGTCCTCAACAGGAATGCCCCGGTAGCGCAAGACGCCTTCTTCCCCGTTCATGTAGGTGATGGCGCTCATGCAGCTCCCGGTGTTGCCATACCCCGGATCCATGGTGATCAGCCCGGTCCGTTCCCGCAGACGGGAAATATCGATGGCCCTTTCTCCTTCTGTCCCCACCAGGATGGGCAGTTCATAGGTCTGCCCCCTGTACTTCAGGGTGACTGTCTCCGAATCCCGACTCGCTTCCTGGGGCACAATCACTGCATTTTCAATCATAGCCTCACCTGTGTCTTGCTCTCACGCCGTTTATGGCCGCAACTTCGTCCAAAGACATACCTTTTCGCCCCTTCAACCTTGCCTGGGCAAATGTGACGTCTGCCCTGTATGCTCTATGCCCCGCGCATTCTCCTGGTCCAGGCCCCAGCTTCTCATCCACCCAAATGATAGATCCTTCCCGGTTTTTGGTCAACACAGGGCTTTAGCTCACCGCTCCAGGGCCGCGCGCACCAGCTTTGTGAGCTCTCTGATTTCTCCGGTCCGGGGCAGAGAATCCAGCAGGCGTTCCAGATGCCCTTCCCGCCTCACCATGTACCGGGATGCTGAAAAATTAAGACCAAAGGCCCAGCTGCAGATCAGGATCTTGAAGTCGTTGACCCAGACCATGTCCTGGTATCTGACCAGACCCTCATGAATTGCCTGAGTCATGATCGTGGGGGAATAGCACTGGGGATCATCGGCCAGCCCCAGGGTCAGCACCGCATCATCCCCCGCCTGATCCAAAAGATGACCGGAAATGACCCGGACGATATCCACCTTGTCCCCGTCCCGGACCAGCATGAGCACCTTGTGCAAGGCATCCGGCAGGCCCGCAGGCAATGCAGCCCGGTTGTGCAAAAATACGCATTGCAGAACGATCCGGGCCTCATTCAGGCTCAGCCCGCTCAGGAGCCCGGACTCCCGCAGAGTTCGAAACCCCAGGAGTCCGTGATCTACCGATTGACTGTCTTTGAATGTCCGGTACCGCTTGTACTGCGGGAACCGGCCCAGATCATGGTACAGGGCGCCTATCTCGGCCAAAGCGCGGACCTGGGCGTCGTCAACTTCTTCATTTGCGATTTGGCGCACAGCCTCCCAAACCCGCAGGGAGTGCTCCAGCTTGAGGTCGATATGGCTTTGATGCTCTGTCTCATCCTCAGTATAGTGAGCCACAAACTTTCCCAGCCTGTCCGCGGCCTGCACCGGTTTGAGCCAACTGTCATTGGACGCCATCTTGACCTCGGCTGTTGCGGGCAAAGCCCCATGTACGCATTCCACCCCTCCATGCCGCATGCCCTATGCCCTCTCCTGCACATGCCCCAGCCGTTCCAGAACATCCTGAACCAGCTCCTGGACAGGTCTGTCCGCAGGCAGCAGATAATGCAGGGTCTGAAAATACAGGGGCTCCCGCTGGGCAAGGATCTTCCCGGCCTCTTGATCCGCATCCAGATCAGACAAAGGCGGCCGCCAGGATGCGTCCTTCTGGGCCTCTAGCCGCTGGCGCAGGATCCCTGCATCAGCCAGGAGGTAGAAAACATGTCCATGCGAACGCAGCAGCTGCCTATTCTCCTCTCTTAGCACGACTCCCCCTCCGGTGCCCACGGACTGGCCCGTCCCCTGGCAAACCCGGAGCAGGGCTTCATGTTCCATTTCCCGGAACGCCTCCCAGCCCTGATCCTCAACAATCCGGGCGATGCTCTGTCCCTGCATGTCCTGAATCAGATCATCGGTATCCACAATCATCATGCCGGCATGCTCAGCCACGGCCCGGGCCAGGGTCGACTTGCCGCACCCCCGGGGACCAATGAAAAAGATATTTGTGGACTGCAGGTCCACCGGCGCCCTGCGGCCAGCCTGGCCATGTCTATGCCGGGCTGTGAGCTCAGGGTCCTGGACGTGAAATTTGCGCTGAATAAATCTGCTCACTGTGGCCTCCGGGTCGATATTTTGTCCGCAATGTTCATTGTATGTCACCTCTTCTGCACACAGGTGATATTTTCTGCACACTCCATGCCCTTAGCCCCCTGCCCTGAAGCTCAACGAACGGACCAAAGTTTGCATAAGGAGAACATATCTCTTCCATGCCCGGGACACTGAGGCATTTTGCAAGCATCCTCCACAGATGCGACGACATCCCTCACAGACAAGGGGAGCACAAAATATATGTCCAATGAACCGCTCACAATTCTTTGGGTCGATTCGCTATCCGAGCAGACCCGGAATCTGTCCTCGGTTATAGAAACCGAGATCCGGGCCGGGGTCATCCTGGAAGGCGACCCGGGCCACGCACTTGAGACGGTGGAAAAGCAGGAAGTAGATCTCTGCCTGGTCAATCTGCGCTATGTCCAGAGTACCGTGCCGGATTTCATCCCCAAGCTCAAGGACATGGACCCGACTGTGGTCATTGTGGTGGCCGTCACCCCTGATCAGCGCCGGGAGCTGACCCAGGCCTTGAGCGCCGGAGCCCATTTTCAGCTGTTTCTGCCCTATGAGCAGGCAGAGCTGCTTTTGATCATCACTCGGGGCCTGAAGCACCGGGAGCTTCTTCAGCAGGCCTCGCGCACCCGCCCCTCCCTGCGCCAGAGCGACGGATTCCATGGGATCATCGGGGTCTCAACCAGCATGCGGCGCCTGTTTGATCTCATTGAACGCGTTGCTGCCCACGATCAGGGAACAGTGCTCATTCAGGGCGAAAGCGGGACGGGGAAGGAGCTGGTGGCCAGGGCCATCCATGAGTTGAGTCCGCGAGCCGGGCAACGCTTTGTGGCCATCAACTGCGCGGCCATACCGGATGATCTTCTGGAAAGTGAGCTCTTTGGCTATGAAAAAGGGGCATTCACCGGGGCGGATCAGGCCAAAAAAGGCCGTATCGCCCTGGCCAACCACGGAACGGTTTTCCTGGATGAGATCGCGGACATGAAGCTCTCTCTGCAGAGCAAGATCTTAACCCATCTTTACGCTTAACTTCGCAAAATTAGCTTAAAATTTGCCTGGATTAACTTGCCAAAAATCCGTAACCACCTGAAAATACGTAGTTACTTTAGTTATACGGTCTTTTGTAGTGACTACGAATGCAAAACTGCTTATTGACAGAATGGCCAGCCATGATAAACTCCTTGCATGTTCATCAGGGAAACAAAAAGAAAGTACAAGAATTCTAATAAGTTATATTA
Organism: Desulfovermiculus halophilus DSM 18834; assembly: GCF_000620765.1. NCBI lineage: Bacteria > Pseudomonadati > Thermodesulfobacteriota > Desulfovibrionia > Desulfovibrionales > Desulfohalobiaceae > Desulfovermiculus > Desulfovermiculus halophilus. Next base: position 112 of record NZ_JIAK01000017.1, on the reverse strand, counting down.
TACACATAAGTTAGTTGAGTCAATTCGTACTCCGGATGGCCCCAGGCAAAGAGTTGTGCTTAATCTGGGCACCTTGGAGCTTTCGAAAGATAAATGGACTGAGCTGGCTCAA